>NHJR02000036.1 GCA_002169155.2 Flavobacteriaceae bacterium TMED220 | reverse complement strand
GGATTAGCTGCAGTAATAACTCCTCCAGATATTGCAAGTCAAATAATTGTTACAATACCAATAATAATTTTATATGAAGTGAGTATTTTTATATCAAAAATTGTATATAAAAAAAATCAAAAAGAATTATCTAAATTATAATAATTATGGAATTGGTAGCTGAAAATATTTTTAAATCATACAGAGGAAAAAATGTAGTAAAAGGAATATCAATTAAAGTTAATCAAGGTCAAATTATCGGATTATTGGGGCCAAATGGAGCTGGCAAAACAACAAGCTTTTATATGATTGTAGGATTAATTAAGCCTAATTCTGGAATTATTAACTTAAACAATACAGATATAACTTCATATCCAATGTATAAGAGAGCTCAAAACGGAATTGGATACTTAGCTCAAGAGGCTTCGGTTTTTAGAAAATTAAGTGTTGAAGATAACATACTAAGTGTTCTACAATTGACTAAACTTTCTAAATCAGAGCAAATTAAAAAAATGGAAGAATTACTTGAGGAATTTGGTCTAAATCATATCAGAAAAAATAGAGGTGATCTTCTTTCAGGAGGAGAAAGAAGAAGAACAGAAATAGCAAGATCTTTAGCAACAAGTCCAAAATTCTTATTACTTGATGAACCATTTGCTGGAGTTGACCCTGTAGCAGTGGAAGATATTCAAAAAATTATTTCACTTTTAAAAAATAAGAATATAGGGATTTTAATAACTGACCATAATGTTCAAGAAACTTTAGCTATTACTGATAAAACATACCTTATGTTTGAAGGTTCAATACTAAAAGAGGGCACGCCAGAAGAATTAGCTGAAGATGAAATGGTAAGAAAAGTTTATTTAGGAAAAAATTTCGAACTAAGGAAAAAAAAGTTAAAATTTTAATCTTTATTAAAAATATTTTTAATCAAGCTCAATAATAAATAACTTATTATAGATAAAGTGATTGCTGCTTCCTTTAAAAAAAATATCAAAATAATAGATAAAAAGATAAAAATAAGAGGAAATAAATAAGTGTTTCTATTAAAGTTAATTTTAAACATTTTCCATTTAACATTCATCAAAAAAATAGAAATTAAACTTATTATAGATAATGAATAAGGAGATAAAATAAATGGCTTTATTTGATTAATTAATGGATAATCTAAAAAAACTGGTAAGGAGACAATTAAAAGTGAATTAGCAGGAGCAGGAAGCCCTATAAAACTATTCGATGTTTTGATAACATTAAAATTTGCAAGTCTGTATGCGGCTCCTAAACTAATTAAAAAACCAATTAATCCAATTGGAGCTATTGAAAATATAAAATTTATTTCAAATATTGATATTACATAATTAATTTCTTTTACACCTGATAATAAAAAAAGCTGATACATTATTATACCAGGTACAAATCCAGATGTAATTATGTCTGATAAAGAATCAAAATGCTTTCCAAATTGATCTTCTACATTAAGAATTCTAGCAAAATAACCATCAAAAAAGTCAAAAAAAACTCCCAAGAAACAAAATAATAAAGTAGATAAATAAAAATGATTAAAAGCTAAGTAAGCAGCAATACAACCTGACAAAAAATTTAGTGAGGTTAATATATTTGGAATAATTTTTTTAATTGAATATTGCATTTCTAATCTATCTTGTAAAATACAAATTTTTAAAATTATACTCTTTTATTTTTTATAATTATCTTAGAGTTTTTAAAAAAAAATTGAAAAAAAATTTTTTTCTGTCAATTTTATCTGGAATTCTATTGGGAATTTCATGGCCTACTTATGGATTTATTTTTTTTTTATTTTTTGCTCTTGTCCCTCTTATTTATTTATTAAATTCATTGAACGAATCAAAAACTAAATATAAATTAGTTTTTGTTTTTCTATACTCATATTTAACTTTTTTTATTTGGAATTTAATGACTACTTGGTGGATTATTAATTCATCATTAGTTGGAGCAATATTTGCAATAATATGTAACTCAAGTTTTTATTCAATTATTATTTGCATTTATTTTTGGTCTCTAAATAGACTACCAAAAACAAGCTCTTCATTATTTTTAATCTGTCTTTGGATTTCATTTGAGAAATTTCATCTTAATTGGGAATTCACATGGCCGTGGTTAAATCTTGGTAATGCTTTTTCAGAGAANACACAAATTATTCAATGGTATGAGTATACTGGAATTTTTGGTGGAAGCCTATGGATATTAGTAATAAATTTTACTTTTTTTAATCTAGTTAAGATTTATTTAAAATCAAAAAATTTAAAATTATGTCTTAAAAAATCAATTCCAACATTTATTCTAATTACTTTTCCAATTATCATTTCTTTCCTTATATATATAAATCTCGATATACCTGAAAATAAAATCAAAATAAGTTTACTTCAACCAAACATTGATCCATATGAAGAAAAATATTTCACAACAAACATTGATAATTTGGAATTATTAAAAAAAATGACTGAAAAAGAAATAGATGATAAAACTGAGTATTTAATTGCTCCAGAAACTTTTTTTTCACAAGGAAATGGTGAGGAGATCTCTGATTTGAATAATTCTATTTTTAGAGATTCAGTAAATAATTTTTTAAAGAAATTTCCTAAATTAAATTTCATTAGTGGAATTCAATTGTACGAAGTTACAAGTTCAAAATTGCCTCCTTCAAAATCCTCTACTGAAATTAAAGATGATTTTTGGGTTGACATTTTTAATTCTGCAATTCAATTTAATCTTGATAAAAAACATCAAATTTACCACAAATCTAAATTTGTNCCGGGAGTAGAAATAATGCCCTANAAAAGTTTTTTTAAACCTCTGATAGGGGAATTCATGATTNATTTAGGAGGNACAGTTTCCGGAAGGACACCTCAAAAAAATAGACTTGTATTTAAAAATCCTAATAATANAATTTANACGGCTCCAATAATTTGCTATGAATCAATTTATGGATCTTTCGTGACTGAATTTACAAGAAATGGAGCAGAATTTTTAACAATAATTTCAAATGATGGCTGGTGGGGAGATACTCAAGGGCATAANCAATTATTAAGTCTTTCTANATTAAGAGCTATCGAAAA
The DNA here is from genome assembly GCA_002169155.2 of Flavobacteriaceae bacterium TMED220. Classification (GTDB taxonomy): domain Bacteria; phylum Bacteroidota; class Bacteroidia; order Flavobacteriales; family Flavobacteriaceae; genus TMED220. Next base: position 20,689 of record NHJR02000036.1, on the reverse strand, counting down.
TAGAAGGGCAATTGCTAGGTCAGCCAATACTGGTATTTCTGCTTTTATAAATATTTACGGTGAAATTGAAAAACAAATTAATTATGAAAAGGCTGGAGTTTTAACAAATAAATTAAACTTAAATAATAAAATAACATTCTACGTGAAGTATCAAGATTATATCGCGAGAATATCCTTTCTTCTTACATTAATATTATTTTCAATTNCCTTNAGCGGTAGATTAAAAACTAAAAATATTATAAAAACAAACTAAGTCTTATGTATTTATAATATTTATTGTAAATATGTTTATTTTTACTGGATGAAAAAGATTAAAGTCTATACAAAAACTGGTGACANTGGAACAACAAGTCTAATTTCTGGTAAAAGAGTTCCCAAACACCATTTAAGGATTAAAGCTTATGGGACTATTGATGAGCTTAATTGTTGGTTTGGAATTATTAGGTCTTCTAGGATTTCAGAAAAAATTCAAAACGAATTGATAATTATTCAAAAAAAATTAATGATAATTGGAACTCAACTTTCTAATGATTCAAAAAAATCATTAAACTTCAAATTTGAAAAAATTANTATAAAAGACGTTTCGAATTTAGAAAGTATGATTGATATAATGACAGATTCTTTACCTGATTTAAAGAATTTTATAATTCCCGGAGGCAACGAAATTGTTTCAAATACACATTTAACNAGATGTGTTTGCAGAAGAGCTGAAAGATGCATTACTGAGTTAAATGAATATTCAAAAATTGATTCAGTCATAATATTTTATATTAATAGATTATCCGATTACTTATTTACATTATCAAGAAAATTGTCCTANGACTTNAAAATTGAGGAAGTAAAATGGATTAGTTAAAGAAATTTATCAAAAAAAATTGTTTTTTATGTACAAAAAATTATTTTTGCAAAAAAATAAATAAAATGTACTGGACCCTTGAATTAGCATCTTATCTTAGTGACGCACCNTGGCCTGCAACAAAAGACGAATTAATTGATTTTTCAATTAGAACTGGAGCGCCATTAGAAGTAGTTGAAAACTTACAGTCTATGGAAGATGAGGGTGACATATATGAGTCAATTGAAGAAATATGGCCTGATTTCCCATCTGAAGAGGATTATTTATGGAATGAAGATGAATATTAACTTCAACCCAATAAATTCTTTTTTGTTCTTTTTTATGTAAATTTAATTTCTAATCATTCGTAATGAGTCTTATTAGTTCAATTATTAAAGTTTTTGTTGGAGACAAATCTAAAAAAGATGTAAAAAACATATTACCTCTAGTAGATGATATTAACTATAATTTTCAAAAACTTAGTTCCCTATCCAATGATGAACTTAGAGGAAAAACTAAAGATTTCAAAAAATTAATTGATCAAGCTGAAAATGAAATTATTTTAAAAATTAAAGATTTAGAAAAACAAAATCAAATTACTGAAAACATTGATGAGAGCGAATCAATTTACAAGCAAATTGACTCACTTAAAAAAGAAGCCGAAATTAAAGTTAATGAATGTTTATCTAATATTTTACCTGAAGCATTTGCAGTAATGAAAGAAACTGCAAAGAGATTTAAAGAAAATTCTTTTTTAGAGGTAAAGGCTGAAGATTTCGATCGATTTCTATCTCAAAATAAATCTTATGTGAATCTTAAAAATGATTCAGCTATTTGGTCAAATAGCTGGGATGCTGTCGGAAAAAAAATTGAATGGGATATGGTTCATTATGATGTACAATTAATTGGAGGGATTGCACTTCATCAGGGTAAAATTGCTGAAATGCAAACTGGAGAAGGAAAAACCTTAGTTGCTACATTACCAGTTTATCTTAATGCATTAACAGGAAAAGGGGTCCATTTAGTTACAGTGAACGACTATTTAGCAAAAAGAGATAGTGCATGGATGGCACCTTTATTTCAATTTCATGGATTAACTATCGATTGTATAGATAATTATAAACCAAATAGTGATGAAAGAAAAAATGCCTACCTAGCTGACATTACATACGGAACTAATAACGAATTTGGGTTTGATTATTTGAGAGATAATATGTCAAATACCCCCAAAGACCTAGTTCAAAGAAAACATTATTACGCTATAGTTGACGAAGTTGACTCCGTTCTTATTGATGATGCAAGGACTCCTTTAATTATATCTGGTCCAATACCTCAAGGAGACAGGCATGAATTCGATGAACTTAAACCAAAAGTTTCGAGTTTATATTTAAAACAAAAAAATTTACTCACCAATGTACTTTCTCAAGCAAAAAATAAAATTTCTCAAGGAAATAAAGATGAAGGTGGAAAATTACTTTTAAGAGTTTACAGAGGACTTCCCAAAAACAAAACACTTATAAAATTCCTNAGTGAAGAAGGAATTAAGCAGTTATTACAAAAAACTGAAAATTTTTTCATGCAGGATAATAATAGAGAGATGCCTCAAATTGACGCCGAGCTATATTTTGTTATTGATGAAAAAAATAATCAAGTTGAATTAACTGATAAAGGNATNTCAGAATTATCTGAAAGCATTCAAGATAAGAACTTCTTTATTTTACCNGACATTGGNACTGAAATTGCAAAAATTGAAAACAAAGGTTTAGACTCTAAAAAAGAGGCAGAAGAAAAAGATTTTTTGTTTAAAGATTTTGGTGTGAAAAGTGAAAGAATTCATACTATGAATCAGTTATTTAAAGCATATACTCTTTTTGANAAAGATGTTGAATATGTCATAATGGAAAATAAAATTATGATTGTAGACGAACAAACAGGAAGAATAATGGAAGGCAGAAGGTATTCCGATGGTCTTCATCANGCGATTGAAGCAAAAGAAAATGTTAAGATAGAGTCTGCAACGCAGACATTTGCTACTGTAACGCTTCAAAATTACTTCAGAATGTATGATAAACTTTCNGGTATGACTGGAACTGCTACTACCGAAGCGGGAGAGTTTTGGGAAATTTATAAACTTGATGTTGTGGAAATTCCTACAAATAAAAAAATCACAAGAAAAGATGAAGAAGATTTAATTTATAAAACTAAAAGAGAAAAATATAATGCTCTTATTGAAAAAGTTACTAATCTTTCTAATTCAGGAAGACCAGTATTGATTGGAACAACCTCAGTTGAAATTTCCGAACTTTTAAGTAAAATGTTGAATATTAGAAAAATCAGACATAATGTTTTAAATGCCAAACTTCATAAAAAAGAGGCTGATGTTGTAGCTGAGGCAGGAGTAGCTGGTATAGTTACAATTGCAACTAATATGGCAGGAAGAGGCACTGACATAAAATTAACTGAGGCTGTGATTGAAAATGGTGGATTAGCTATAATTGGTACTGAAAGACACGACTCACGAAGAGTTGACAGACAGTTAAGAGGTAGGTCAGGAAGACAGGGAGATGCTGGTAGTTCTCAGTTTTATGTCTCACTTGAGGACAATTTAATGAGACTTTTTGGCTCTGACCGAGTTGCAAAAGTAATGGATAGAATGGGACTTGAAGAGGGAGAAGTTATTCAACACTCCATGATGACTAAATCAATTGAAAGAGCTCAAAAAAAAGTTGAAGAAAATAACTTTGGAATTAGAAAAAGATTATTNGAGTATGANGATGTNATGAATGCTCAAAGAGAAGTAATTTATAAAAGAAGAAGGCANGCACTTAAAGGGGAGAGACTNAAATTGGACATTGCAAATGTTTTATATGACACTTGTGATGAGATTTCAATTTTAAACAAACAAAATAATGATTTTAAAAATTTTGAATTTGAAATTATAAGTAATTTTTCAATTACATCGCCGATTAATGAAAATGAATTCAGTGAACTTAATGAAAATGAAGTTTGTGAAAAACTTTATNAAGAGACTTATAAATTTTACAAAGAAAAAACCGAAATTAATTCTAAACTAACTTTNCCAGTTATAAAAAATGTTTATGAGAAACCAGGTAATAAATATGANAANATAGTTGTTCCCTTTACTGATGGTAATAAAACCTTAAATGTAGTAACATTACTTGAAAAAGCTTACGAAACAAAGTGTAAAAGTTTAATTGAAGACTTTGAAAGGAATATCACTCTTGCTNTGATTGATGATTCNTGGAAAAATCATTTAAGGAAAATGGATGAACTCAAACAATCAGTCCAACTCGCTGTTCATGAACAAAAAGATCCTTTATTAATTTATAAATTTGAGGCTTTTGAATTATTTAAAAATATGGTCAAATTATTAAATCGTGAAATTATCTCTTTTCTAATAAAAGGTTCTATTCCTAACTATAATAATAATATTGAAGAAGCTAAAGAACAAAAAAAAGAAAATTACAAAACTTCAAAAGACCANGTCNTAAACTCTGAAGAGTTAGCCTCTAAAAACAAGTCAATTGGATCTCAGGCAGGATATAAAAAATCTGAAGTAGTTGAAACTATTATTAGAGAATCTCCAAAAATAGGTAGAAATGAAANAGTAAAGATTAAAAATATTTCCTCAGGGGAAAATAAAATTCTTAAATTTAAACAAGCTGAGCCNTTNATAAATAAGGGTGAATGGGTATTTGTTGAAAAGGAATAATAAAACTTTTAAATATGGAATATTATGCTGAAGTCCTCTTAATTGCTATTCCAGGTTTTTTCATTCTTCTGATTTTTGANGGTTTATATGGNCACTTTAAAAAAAATCAGACTTTAAAATTNATGGATACTTTGTCGAGCTTGTGTTCAGGAATAACAAATATCCTCAAAGATTCACTTGGTATTATTTTTATAATCATCTCATACCCCTACCTACTTGATTTTATGTCAATTAGTGAAATTGAAGCTAGTATTAGTTCTTATATACTTGCATTCATATGCATTGATTTTGCAAGTTACTGGGGACATAGACTAAGTCATAAAGTNAATATTTTTTGGAACAAACATGTCATTCATCACAGTAGTGAGGAGTTTAATTTAGCNTGTGCNCTAAGACAAAGTATTTCTACTATAATTGGATTTAGATCAATTTTTTTAATTCCTGCAGCAATAATAGGATTNCCATCTGAAATAATAATAACATTAACTCCTATCCACTTATTTGCTCAATTTTGGTATCATACNCAACATATTGGNAAATTAGGTNTTTTGGAATATATAATTGTAACTCCATCTCAACATAGAGTACATCATGCAATAAATCCAATTTATATNGATAAAAATTTATCAGCAATATTTTGTATTTGGGATAGAATTTTTGGCACTTTTCAAGAGGAATTAGATAANGAAAANCCTGTTTACGGTGTATTAAGTCCAGTCAGNACGTGGAATCCTGTATTGATAAACTTTCAACATTTTTTTAGCCTATTAAGGGATTTTTGGTACACAAAAAAAATTAATGATAAAATAATTTTGTGGTTTATGCCCACTGGATGGAGACCAAATGATGTCTCACTTAGATTTCCTAAAAATAAAATTAATAATATTAAAAATCACAAAAAATATAACCCTAGTTATTCATATCTAATGAAATCAATTGCATTGTTTCATTTTATTAGTATAAATATAATGCTCTCATATCTTCTNATTAATTTTAAAGAAATAAATGAAATTATTAGAATTGAAATTGGCTTATTTATATTTATTAGTGTTTTTGGATTTACATCATACATGGACAAACACAAGTGGAGCATAAAATTTGAATTTTTTAGAAGTTTAACTACTNTTTTTATTCCTTATATACTTATTNTTCAATCATATCAAATTAGTGNNTTTTTATTTTGGTTTTNNATCTTTTATGGNTCAGTAACATTTTTTTTGGTATTAAATTCAAAAAAAGAAATTTTTTCAAAAGAAAATGTCTAAAAGAAAAGTAGATTTAATAGTTCTAGGACCTACCCTACCTTATAGAGGTGGAATCAGTGATTCAAATACTGCCTTTATAAATTCTCTACTAAAACTAGGATTAAATATAAAAGTCATTTCATTTAAAAGACTTTATCCTAATTTTTTATTTCCAGGTAAAAGTCAGTTTATCAATGAAAAACTAAAATTTGAAAAATTTGAAAGAAAATTAGATACAATAAATCCCTTAGGATGGTATAGAGTAAGAAAACTTATTTTAAAAATTAATCCTAAATTTATAATTTTTAGATATTGGACTCCATTTTTAGCACCCTTATATTGCTTTATATCCAAAAAGACACCCCAACAGATAAAAAAAATAGCAATTGTAGATAATTGGATTCCTCACGAAAAAAGCCTATTTGATAAAATACTAAATTACTATTTTGCTAAAAACATGAATCTATTTATTACATTTTCAAAAAATGTATCTGATAGAATTAAGAAAAGTGGTTTTAAAAACATCTATAGCTTATATCATCCCATTAACGACGACCTACCCGATAAAATATCAAAAAAAAAAGCTAGAAAAAAATTAAATTTACTTGAAGATGAAAAATATGTTCTGTTTTTTGGATTAATAAGAGAATATAAAGGTCTAGATATTTTGATTAATTCGTTTTCAAAAAATCCAGTTCATAAAAAAAAAATCAATTTAATAATTCTTGGTGAATTTTATGAAAATATAAATTATTATAAAAGACTAATCAATAATTTAAAATTAAATTCAAAAGTAATTGTGATTCCAAAATTCGTTGATGACTTNACAATTAGAGATTATTTTTGCGCATCCGATCTTATTGCCCAAACATATAAAAAAGCTTCTCAAAGTGGAGTTACACCAATAGCCTATAAATATAATTTACCTATTTTGGTTTCTAATGTAAAAGGGTTAAAAGAAATAATTTTAGATGATAAATCTGGATGTATAACAAAAAACAACCCCGATTCAATTTCAAAAAATATAGTTTACTGTTTAAAAAAGAAAAACCAAAAATTATTCATTGACCAAATTTCTTCGAAATATTTAAAATATACTTGGAAAAATTTTTCATTAAATTTGTTGAATCTTTTAAAAAATAAATTTTGAAATACTTTTTAATATATTTTATTTTTCTTTTCAGCAGTATAATAAATCAAAAAAAAATCAATGACACAGAGGTTTTATTACAAAAGAATAACAAAGAAGCTTATTTTGCTTCAGGATGTTTTTGGTGTGTAGAAGCTATTTTTGAAAGTCTTAAAGGAGTTGAAGAAGTATATTCAGGGTATTCTGGAGGTGTAACAATAGATCCTTCTTACAGAGAGGTAATGTCTGGGAATACTGGCCATGCAGAGACTGTTGAAATTATTTATAATCCGAAAATTATTGATTTTAAAACATTAGTTAAAGTATTTTTTGAATCACATGATCCAACAACTAAAGATAGTCAAGGACCTGATTTTGGGAGTCAATATAGGTCAATTGCATTTTACAANAATGAAAACGAAAAAGAAATAATTAAATCNTATATAGAGGATCTAAACAAAAATGTATTCGAAAATAAAATTGTAACTGAAATAATAAAATTTCAAAAATTTTATTATGCTGAAACTTACCATCAGGATTTTGAAAAGAAAAATCCTAATAATTTATATATAAATAAAGTTTCAATCCCAAGGATCAATAACTTTAAAAATAAAATGGAATCATTATTAAAAATCAATAATTGAATTTGTGTTTTTTTTATAAAACCAAGAACAAAAATTATAAAAACACCATCCTAATAATACTCCAAAAAAACCTCCAAATATAATATCTAGTGGAAAGTGAACACCTAAATAAATTCTGCTGTAAGCTATTAAAAAAGAAAATAAATATAGAAGAGGGAGTATATATTTATTCGATTTCAAAAAAATAAATCCAAAAAAAGTTGATAAAGCAAATGAGTTTGAAGAATGGGCAGAAAAAAAACCATACTTNCCACCACAATAATTTCNAGGAATTCNTATTAAGTCAACAAAATTTANGTCATGACAAGGTCTTAATCTTTCAAAATAATATTTAAAAAAATTACTTGTTTGATCTGAGAGCAAAATCAAAAAAATAGTTGAAATTAAAATAAAAGTAGAGGTTTTGAATCCTCTTTTTAAATAAATTAAATAAAGAATTATTGAATAGCAAATAAAATTTAAAATCTTATTTGACATAATAATCCAAAAAAAATCAAATTTTTTTATTCCTAAATTATTTAAGTACAAAAATAATTGATGATCTAATTCAATTAACTGATCTAACATTATTTAATTTTTCTAATCTCATTATCATAAAAGTCAAATGCATCTTGAATTAATTTTGGTGTTATTAAATCTAATTCTTTTTTTTCCTCTTTATTAAATTCTTCAAACCAATAGATTGAATCATCAACAATATTTATTAAAAATTTTGGATAATCAGTATGCAAAACGAATATTGATTCACCAAATTTAGAATTATCTGCTAGTAAAAATTTTGGTATTTCCATATTTATTGTTTTGATAATTCCCTTAATTTATAATTAAATCTAGCAAGTAGTAAAATTGCTGAAAAAGTCAATCCTGCAAGGAGACCAATCCAAATTCCAATTGACCCTAAACTAGTTTTTAATCCCAGATAATAAGATATAGGGAAACCAATAATCCAATAAGAAAAAAAAGTTATTGCCGTTGGTATATTAACATCCTGAATTCCTTTTAAGGATCCCAAAACGACAACTTGAACNCCATCAGATACTTGGAAAATTGCCGAAATAATTAATAATGTAGAAGCGAGTTTTATTACCTGAAGTGTATCATTAATNCTAATTTCATTTCCTGAGTCTAAATATATCCATGGTAATGAATCGTTAAAAATTAGAAATATTAAACAAAAAATTATATCAAATAAGAAAATTAAAATAAAAATTGAGTAAGCAATTCTTTTTAACTCTTTAATATTTAATTTTCCAAATTGATTTCCAACTCTAATCATTGCGGTTACACTTAAACCCATAGCTACCATATAAGAAATAGTGGATAAGTTNAATGCAATTTGGTTTGCCGCTTGAGATACTTTACCAAGAAAACCTGAAAGCCAAATTGCAGCTGTAAAAAAACCAACTTCAAAAAGCATCTGTAATGCAGAAGGTGTCCCCAGTTTAATTATTTTTGAAATNAAATTAAATTCTAAAATANTTTTTTTGTAATCATCAAAATACTTATTAAACATTGGGGTTTTTATAAAATAAAAAACTAAATATAAAAGCATAAAAACTCTTGCTACTAATGTTCCAATTGCAGCTCCCTCTACCCCCATTTTTGGAAAAATCCAAATTCCAAAAATTAAAAAATAATTTAAAACAATATTTATGGCATTAGAAAATAAAGTTGCATACATAGCTGGCTTAGTAAATGATAGTCCATCAGAAAACTGTTTGAATCCTTGAAACAAGATTAAAGGAAAAAGAGAGATTGATGTCCATTTAAGATAGGGAAAAGATAAATAAACCACATCATCTGGTTGTCCCATGTCAAACATCAAAAATCTTGAAAAATATATAGCTATAGACATTATTACTCCTAAAATTGAACAAAGAAAAAGACCGTGGTAAAATATTTGTTTTAATCTGCTGTTTTTTTTCAAACTATCTGATTCAGCTACTAATGGTGTTATTGCAGTAGAAAAACCTATTCCTAAGGACATTCCTATGAAAAAAAAACTATTTCCTAAAGATACTGCAGCTAGTTCNGTTGCACCCAATTGGCCAACCATTATATTATCAATTAATTGAACAAGTGTATGACCTAATAANCCNAGTACTACAGGTAGGGCAAGACTTAAATTATATTTAAANTCTTTAGAATATTGAATAAAAAAATTCATTTTTTAAATTTNTTAAGAGTTATAGTCCAAAGTAATCGGCAAGATATATTAAACTTACCATTGAAGCAGCACCTAATTCAAGTTCTCTTTTGTTTATTGCCTCGAATGTATCATTTTCAGAATGGTGATACTCAAAATATCTTTGAGAATCTGGCCTTAATCCAATAAGAGTATTTGTTTTATTTTTAAGAAAANCTATATCAGCTCCACTTTCGCCCCTTTCAAAATAATGAATTTGATATGGTTTAAAATAAGTTTTCCATTTATTTATTTTTATAAAATTTTCATCATTTGTATCAATAGAGAAACCTCTTGGAGAAAATCCACCAGCATCTGATTCAATTGCAAGAAGATGGCTATCATTATTTTTATTTGATACTTCTGAGTATTTTTTTGCACCACGAAGACCATTTTCTTCATTCATAAACAAAACTACTCTTACTGTATTTAAAGGCTGATAGTTGTTAATTTTTAATAACCTCAAGACTTCCATCGATTGTACGACCCCAGCCCCATCNTCATGGGCTCCCTCTCCTAGATCCCAGGAATCAAGGTGAGCCCCAACAAGCAAAATTTGATTCTTATTTTTTTTACCGGTAATTTGTCCTATAACATTATATGACAATACATCAGGATAATTTTTACAGTTTTGTTTAAAAAAAAACTTAAGCTGGGAATTTAATGACAACATTGAACTTAATAATTCTGCTCCGTTTGTACTTATTGACGCTGCGGGAATTCTATTTTTTAAAGATAAATCCCCATAACTCATTGTACCAGTATGAGGGAAATCGTCTAAACTNAGATTAAGAGATCTAATTATTACTCCAACAGCACCGTATTTAGAGGCTATTCTAGCTCCATCATACCTCTGGTTAACTGTCTTAGANTATGATTCAAAAGTATTTATTAAATCATGAGGCATAGATCTATTAAAAAAAACAATTTTATTATTAATATTATCAAAACCAAGCGAATCTAGTTCATCAAAACTTTTAACTTCGATAATATTTGCTCTGATTCCAGAAAATGGAGTTGAAATAGAACCACCAAGAGCACAAATTGGAACATTTATTGAATTGCCTGAGCTAGTCTCAATATGAGCATATTCAAATGTTCCTCTTACCCATTTTGGAACCATAACTGGNTGTAGCCAAACAGAATCTATTCCAATTTTATTNAACTCNTCTTTAGCCCAAGAAATCGCACGATCCGAATTTAAAGAACCTGAAAGTCTTCCTCCAATTTGTTTNGACAAATGCTCCAACCATTCGTAACTTTTACCATTAACTAANGCACTTTTGTAAAATTTATTAATNGTATTTTTTATCTCAGCATCCTCTACTTGAGAAGAAACAATATTTAATCCCAATAANATAAATATAGCAGATAAAATTATTTTTATATTCATTATTACTAAATAAAACTTTCAATATTTTTTATGTTAATAGGATTATCTCCGAGNATTAATAATCTTTCAATTGTATTTCTTAATTCCCTTACATTTCCTTTCCAAGTGTATTCTTGAAGCATTCTCTGTGCTTTAAGAGTAATATCTTTTGGTTTTACACCTTGATCTTTAGAAATTTCAAAAATAAAATGTTTAGTTAGTTCAGGAATNTCNGCTTTTCGATCATTTAAAGAAGGAAGATGAATTTTAATAACTGCTAATCTATGATATAAATCTTCTCTAAATGTTCCTGNATTTATTTNTTTTTCTAAATCTTTATTTGTTGCAGCNATAATCCTAACATTNGTTTTTAATTCTTTATCACTTCCAACTTTAACAATTTTATTTTCTTGAAGTGCTCGAAGTACTTTAGCTTGNGCATTTAAACTTAAATCTCCAATTTCATCTAAAAATAGAGTTCCATTATTAGCTAATTCGAATTTTCCCTTTCTATCTTTTATTGCTGATGTGAATGACCCCTTTATATGACCAAAAAGCTCGCTTTCAATTAGTTCATTAGGTATTGCAGCACAATTAACTTTAATCATTAAGTTTTTAGACCTATTACTTCTTTGATGCAATTGATTTGCAACAATCTCTTTTCCAGTGCCATTTAAGCCTGTGATAAGAACTTTTGCATTAGTTTTTGAAACTTTTGTGATTAAATCATCAATTTTTTTCATGATTTTTGATGAACCAATCATCTGATAATCATTGTTTACTTTGCTCTTTAAAATTGTATTTTGATCAGATAATTTTTTATTTTTAAGCGCATTTCTAATAGAAATAAGTAGTCTGTTTAAATCAGGTGGTTTTTCAATGAAATCAAATGCACCGATTTTCATCGCGTTTACAGCAGTGTCTACATTTCCATGTCCAGTCAATAAAATAAAAGGTATGAATAAATTATTTTTTTTTACATATTTTAAAACATCAATACCGTCAAGCCTAGGCATTTTTATGTCACATAATATTAAATTTAATTGATTTTCATTAATTTTAATTAAACCATCTTTTCCATCAATTGCTTCAATAATTTTATAATTCTTATTCTCACCTTCGAGTATTTTTTTAATTACTCTTCTTATTGATTCATCGTCCTCTATTATTAAAATATTTATTGCCATTCTTATAAAAATAATAATATGGATAAATATAGAATAAAAACCTTAATAAAAACAAAACCCATCCTTAGGAATAAGGATGGGAAAAAATTGCTATGAAAAAGAAAACACTATTAAATAGTGCTCTGTCAAATATACTATTTTTTTTATAACAAAGTATACTATATTATCTAAAAAAAAGAAAAACTAACTAAACATGTCTTTTACTTTTTCAAAAAAAGATTTATCTGACTTTTCAGGTTTTGGAATGAAATTATCATCATCAACCATCTTTTGAAAAAATTGTTTCTGTTCTCTATTCAATGTTTTTGGTGTCCAAACATTGATGTGTACTAATAAATCTCCGTTCCCATATCCGTTAATTTCTGGTAAACCTTTACCTCTTAATCTCAAGGTTTTTCCTGACTGAATTCCTGATTCCAATTTAATCCTAACTTTACCATTTAATAATTTTAATTCTTTAGATATTCCCAAAACAGCTTCAGAAATAGAGATGTACAAATCAAAGTGAATGTTATTTCCCTCTCTAACAAAAAATTCATGAGGTAATTGCTCAATTANAACAATTAAATCTCCATCAATTCCATTACCTGGAGCGGCGTTTCCCTTACCTGAAACTTTCAATTGCATACCCTCTTCAACACCAGGAGGAATATTAATTGAAACCATTTCTTCTTTAGTTATTAANCCATTAGAATCAGAACCTGNTGGTCGATTAGAAATAGTTTTNCCNGAACCTCCACAGGCATCACAAGTTGTGGCAGTTTGCATTCTACCTANTATNGTGTTTGTTATTTTAAGCACTTGACCTGTACCATTACATTTTTGACAAGTTTCATATCGAACACCGTCAGCTTGAACTTTTTTTCTAACCTTAATTTTTTTATCAATACCTGATAATATTTCCTCCAAGGATAACTTAACTTTAATTCTTAAATTACTGCCTTTAGATCTTCTTTCCCTGGAGGAAAAACCTCCCCCAAAACCTCCAAAAGCTTCACCAAAAATATCTCCNAATTGACTAAATATATCGTCCATATTCATACTTCCACCTCCAAAACCTTGACCTCCTTCAAATGCAGCATGNCCAAACTGATCATATTTAGATTTTTTATTTGGGTCACTAAGAACTTCATATGCTTCAGCAGCTTTTTTAAATTCTAACTCAGCATTCTTGTCACCAGGATTTTTATCAGGATGATATTTTATAGCTTTTTGCCTGTAAGCCTTCTTAATTTCGGATGGGCTTGCACTTTTTGAAATACCTAAAATTTCATAAAAATCTTTTTTCATTTCATAAAAATTTAATTCTAATTCCCAACAATCACTTTAGGGAATCTAATAATCTTGTCTCCTAAGCTATAACCCTTCTCAATGACTTCAATTATTTTTCCTTTATCTTTCTTATCGCAAGGTATTTGAGAAATTGCCTCATGAACTTCAGAGTTGAATGAAGAGCCAATTAAATCCTCAATTTCTAATAATCCATTTTTCTTTAAAACCTCATTAAACTTGTTGTGAATTAATATAAAACCCTCAAAATCAGACTTGTTTTTATTTTTATAAATCTCTTTAAATGCCCTATCAAAGTCGTCCTTTACTGGAAGAATAGAAATCATAAGATCCTTATTAGCTGTTTTGAATAAATCAATACGCTCTTTAGATGTTCTTTTTTTATAATTCTCAAATTCGGCAAATAAACGTATAAATTTTTGCTTTTCTTGATCGAGTTGATCAGTTAAACTTTTNAGATTTTCGGCCGCAGAAGTTTTTTTTAAAGGTGCCTTTTTGGGTATTTTATCTGATTTCTTTTTTACAGGCTTTTTACTCATATTTTAAATTATTAATAAAAGCTATACATCAAAATTTTTGCCATTTAATTAAACATTGCCAAATTGTCTGAAAATATAAATTAAAATAAATCTTTTAATGCCATTTTTAGATAAGGATGTTTAAAATTAAAACCTTTATTAACAATTTTTGAAGATGATACATTTTGACTATCCAAAACTAATGTACTCATTTCTCCAATTAACTTCTTTAAAATAAATGATGGAATTGAAGGAAGGAAAAATGGACGGTTTAATCTTTTTGAAATTGATTTTAAAAGTTCTTTTTGAGAAACTGGATTTGGAGCGACAGCGTTATATGTTCCGCCTAATTTATTTTCAACAATAAATAAAAATATTGAAGCTAAATCCTCTAAGTGGATCCAAGACTGAAATTGATTTCCACTTCCGAAAGCAGTTCCTAGCCCAAAGTTTGAAAATAATTTTAATGGCCTGAGTATACCTCCACTTTTAGAAAGAACGAGTCCAATTCTTATTAATGATACATTACAACCAATTAAGTTAAATTTACTAGCTTCATTTTCCCATTCAAAAACTAGTTTTTGCAAAAAAGAATTTTTATGNGTTTCACTTTTCTCNTNATAAATTTTATTCATTGATGATTGATAACATCCAATCGCTGAAGCAGATATATAACTTTCAATTTTCAAATTATTTTTTTTTAATTTAACATTATTAAATAATAATTTAGTCGAAATAATNCTNCTATNAATAATTTTTTCTTTATTNTTTNTNGTCCAAATATTAGAAACNGAATGACCAGATAGATTAATTATACATGTAACATCATTAAAACAATTAGTGTCAATATAACCTTTAGAAGGGTCCCAAAAATAACCTTTNGCATTNTTAAANAAATTAATTTTACTTTGACTAGTTGTCAAATAGGAAATTAAATAACCAGATTTTATGAATTTACCTATNAAAGATTTACCAATTATTCCTGTTGCTCCAGCTATTAATATTCTCATTTTTATAAATAGTTATACTTTACGTTTATAAGCTNTTAACATCTCCCTTTTACCAGGAGGTCCTTTTATTTTTTTAACACTAAACCCTTTTGACTCTAATATTCGCTTTACACTCCCTTTACTAGAGTAAGTTACAAAGACACCATTCGAGTTTAATGATTTCANCAAAGGTTCTAAAGTACCCTCCNTCCAAAGCTCAGGCTGAACTCTATANCCAAATGCATCATAAAAGATAACATCATACTTATTTACAAAATTATAATTTTCAATTTTACTTTTAATTTTAAAAATATTAAAAGAGGAGTTAAAATTAACTTTTAATCCCCAAGGAATTGAATGAAGTTTTAAAAATAAATTCAAGTCAATTATATTATTTGAATAATTATCAAAATTTAAACTCTTAATGACTTTAAATTCGACTGGAAANGCTTCAATAGTATTATACTCGATTTTCATATTTTTTATTGAATTCGAAACTAAAGTTGAATAAGCATTAAAACCAAGTCCAAATCCCATTTCAAAAATCCTACACTTACTTTTATTATTTTTCTTTTTCCAAAAATCTAATCCATTATTTAAAAACACGTAATTTGATTCTGTTAAAGCACCATGTTTAGATTTATAATATTCGTTAATATTAATTGAATACAAAGTAGGACTTCCATCAGCAGTAATAATTTTTTTGAAATTTATAAATTCTTCATTTTTTTTCAATTTTTTAAAAATTTAAATTTATTTAATCAAATTGTCTTTAATTAATTAGCAATTATATTTAATTTTATAAATAATTAATAGAGTATGAAAGTACAAATAAGTAAATCAACTACAATAAATTCTGTTGACTTTAGTAATTTAAGTTTTGGAGAGATTTTTACTGATCACATGTTTGAATGTGACTTTGAAAATGGTGAATGGAAAGAACCAAAAATTATTCCATATCAACCTATAAAAATGGACCCATCAACAAGTGTTTTTCATTATGGTCAAGCAATTTTTGAAGGATTAAAAGCTTATAAAGATAAAAATGGTCAAGTATGGTTATTTAGACCAGAGGAAAATTTAAATAGATTAAATAAATCAGCAATTCGATTATCAATTCCTGAGTTTCCTAAAATATTTTTTTTAGAAGGTTTAAAAAAACTTCTTAAAATTGATAAAAATTGGATAAAACCTGGCATTGGAAACTCGCTATATATTAGACCTTTTGTTTTCGCCTCACAAGCTGGAGTTCAGGCNTCTCCTTCAAATAGATACAAGTTTATGATTATTTGTTCACCCGCCAAATCTTACTATTCTGGTGAAACAAATGTTAAAATAGAAGAAAAATACAGTCGGGCCGCTCCAGGAGGAGTTGGATATGCTAAAACTGCAGGTAATTATGCTGCTCAATTTTATCCAACATCTTTAGCAATTAAAGATGGATTCCAACAAATAATTTGGACTGATTCTAATACAAATAAATTTATTGAAGAATCCGGTACTATGAATATTTTTGTGAAAATAGATAATACNCTTATAACTACACCTGTAAGTGATACAATTTTAGACGGTGTAACAAGAAAAAGTATATTAGAAATAGCTAAATCTATTGGTTTAAAAGTTGAAGTTCGCCCTTTAAGCGTAGACGAATTAGTTAAATCCTCAATTAATAATTCACTAGAAGAAATGTTCGGATGCGGAACAGCAGTTGTAGTTAATCCAATAAAAAGTTTTGGATTTAGAAACAAAAAATACATCCTGCCAATTAATCAAGATCCCGTTTCTAATTTTTTAAAAGAAAAGATAATTTCAATTCAATACAATCTATCTGAAGATATTTTTAATTGGAGATATAAAATATTTTAAAAATCACTTTAATATCTTATAAATGTCAGGTTTAAAATAGTTTGGTCCTTTCATTACTTTACCATCGTTTCTGTATATTGGNTTNCCNTCTTTACCAAGTTTACTCATATTACTTCTTTGAATTTCATTGAAGACCTCCTCTATTTTATATTGTAAACCATGAGTTAATATAGTGCCACAAAGAATGTAAAGCATATCACCAAGTGCATCAGCCACTTCAATTAAATCCTTATTTTTTGCTGCTTCAAGATACTCTGAGTTTTCTTCCTGCATTAACCTATATCTTAATTCAATTAATGCATTATCGATTTCNACAGTTGGATTTTCATTTACTTTAATTTTAAATGCATTATGAAATTTTGTTACATCTACTAATTCTTTTTTAATCATTTCACTAAAATTATTTTTTTAAATTTAATTAAATACTTAAAAATATTATTTTTATTATTTTATAATTGTTACAAGTTATTAAGATTTGAATTAGATTTTTTAATTTAGCATCAAAACAAGCACAAATGTTTAGTTTTGGACAAATAATTTTTGCTACAATCTTCATCGTATTCTTTTCATTAATTATAGTCATATCATACAAAAAAGATTCAAAAAATCACAAGGTATATTATAAAGGTACCTACAAGATTTTTTTATTTTTTATTCTAGGTATTNTTGCATTATTTTTAATAAAGTATTTTAATCAATCAAACTAAATTAATGAAACAATTATTGTTTGTTTTCATTGGAGGAGGAATTGGAAGTGTTTTAAGATATTTAATTAGTTTTATTTTTAAAAATAATTCATATAATTTTCCATGGTCTACTTTTATCNTCAATATGATTGGTTGTTTTTTAATTGGATTGATTTTTGGNTATTTAAATAAGAATGAATACCTAAAAGATTCACTTACATCTATACTTATTGTCGGTTTTTGTGGAGGNTTTACNACATTTTCAACTTTTGCTTCAGAAAACTTTCAGCTCTTTAAATCAGAATATTTTTTAACACTATTTGTATATGTTTTATCAAGCATACTTATTGGAATAGGTCTAGTGCTTTTTGGATTCTGGTTTTCAAAATGAATATTTAATATATTTTGATTTATTTTTTCAAATTCTAATTTTTAGTACATATATTTTTTGTGGAGCTAATAATTANTTANTGTAAAAATTTACAATATTATAAAAGTTAAAAAAATATTTGATTTATTATAATTTCCGATTTTGAAACATACATATATTTGAATTCAAATCAAAAAATTATAATTATGTTAAACTTTTTACTTTTAAATACTACAAGTATTGCTGAAGTCAATGACGACTTTACAATACTCTGGATCTTATTATCCGGTATACTTGTATTTTTTATGCAAGCTGGTTTTACATTAGTAGAATCTGGATTCACAAGATCGAAAAATGCCGTAAACATATCGATGAAAAATATTTTAGATATTTCAGTTGGAACTATTTCTTTCTGGTTTCTTGGTTATGGATTAATGTATGGTGATACAAATGGTTGGATTGCTACTAGTAATCTACTTTTTAATCCTGGTGATGGAGCTCATGATGTATTTTTCCAAACAGTTTTTTGTGCTACTGCTGCAACAATTGTGTCAGGAGCAATTGCTGGTAGAACTAAATATTCTACATATGTATGTTTTACAATATTTTTAACTGCTATAATTTATCCTATTTCAGGAGGATGGCAGTGGAATGGTGATGGTTGGTTAGCTGGTTTAGGTTTTATTGACTTTGCTGGTTCATCAATTGTTCACTCAGTTGGAGGTTGGGCTGCCCTTGTTGGAGCCTGGATGGTTGGACCAAGATTAGGTAAATACGTAGATGGTAAATCTAACGTAATCCCTGGCCATAACTTATTATTAGGTACATTAGGTGTATTTATCCTTTGGTTAGGATGGTTTGGATTTAATGGTGGTTCTCAATTAGCTTGGGGNGGNGANGANTCTATAGCTGCTTCNGCTGTNGTNATGGTTACAAATATAGCTGCTGCTGGTGGAGCNGTTGGNGCAATGGCTACTACTTGGTTAAAAGATGGTAAGCCTAATTTAGGAATGACTCTTAATGGTGTAATCGCAGGNNTAGTTGCCATTACAGCTGGTTGTGGTAACATGACATTTGGTGGTGGATTTTTAGCTGGTCTTGTTGGAGGTATAATTGTTGTATTCTCTATAGAATTTATTGACAAAGTTTTAAAAATTGATGATGCAGTTGGTGCTGCTTCCGCTCATGGTGTAGCTGGTGCTTGGGGTACTTTAGTAATTGGCTTATGGGGAGTTGATGGTGATACCGGTATTGGTTTATTAAACGGTGGTGGTGCAAGCCAGCTTGGTATTCAAGCAATAGGTGTATTAGCATATGGTGTTTGGGCTACAGTAACTGCCTTAATAGGTTTTGGAGTTTTAAAAGCTACTCTTGGTTTAAGGGTATCTGAAGAAGTTGAGAAAAACGGTTTAGATGAAGCTGAGCACGGAATTGGTGGATTTGAAGGCGGTGGATTCGAAGCTTGGNCNAAAGANAATATGAAATAATCAACAATCAATAATTAATAAT
Source organism: Flavobacteriaceae bacterium TMED220 (assembly GCA_002169155.2). Taxonomy (GTDB): domain Bacteria; phylum Bacteroidota; class Bacteroidia; order Flavobacteriales; family Flavobacteriaceae; genus TMED220. The sequence goes on along the minus strand of NHJR02000036.1, from coordinate 1,132 downwards.
AACACAAATTAACAATTATGAAAAATTTAAATCTAAGTAAATTAATTTTAAAAATTGCATTAGTAGTTACAGTTTTATTTAGCTCAATGCAAGAGGTAAAAGCACAATTCGATGTCGGTGCTGATATTATGAGTAGATATGTATGGAGAGGTNNTGGATATTCAAATGGTCCTTCTATTCAACCTTACATGTCNTATGCAACAGGAGATTTTGAAATAGGTTTCTGGGGTGCNTATGCAAATGACGGACAAGTTGATGAGCTTGATTTGTATGCATCATATGGAATTGGACCTGTTGGGTTAACAATAACTAATTATGTTTTTCCTGACAATATGACTCCTGGTGTAGCTTCTCCAATTAAGTATTGGGATAGTGAAGGTGGATGGGAAGGAACTGTAGGTTTGGAATTAGGTCCTATTGGATTAACCTATGCTACTTTCTTTGACTCAGGTGATACATATATTGCTGCTGGNACATCCCTNGGAGGAGTTGATTTAACTCTTGGAATGGGAGATGGTGCTTACACAACAGACTCTGATTTTGCATTAATGGAAATTTCTTTNGGGTATGGTAANGATATTATGATTACCGAAGACTTTTCTCTACCTGCATCAGGNAGTTTAATTTATAACCCAGANGCAGATCAAATGTATTTAGTGTTTGGAATATCACTATAAACTTTAAAATATTCACTCANGAGNATCTTGAGTGANTTTTTAATTCGATTGTTTGGTTTTTTTTCTGCCTCCAGTTTGTNTCTCGACATTCTGGAGGTTTTTTTTACAAATTATGTTAATTATCATATTATAATATGGTTATTAAGAATCTGATAATTTTAGTCATGTATTTTTAAATTTTTTGTAAAATTTTTTAATTAAATATAGGTAATCATTAAAATTTAAAATTTTTCATAATAAAATTATTTTAAAAGTTTTGTAGATTTTTAATTTGAAAAAATTTTAATCCAAACAATCAATGAAGAAAATAGAAGCAATTATCCGTAAATCAAAATTTAGTGAAGTGAGAGATGCACTTCATTCAGTCGAAGTAAACTTTTTTAGCTACTGGGATGTAACTGGTGTTGGAAATGAAAAACAAGGACATGTTTACAGAGGTATAACATATAGTACCT
>NHJR02000035.1 GCA_002169155.2 Flavobacteriaceae bacterium TMED220 | reverse complement strand
TGTTTATAGAAGGAATATTTAATAATAAAAATATTAGAGATACTAAAGTTATTAGTTGCATAGATAAAGCTATAAATCCTTACAAAGAATTTGAATCATTCCTAGAATTAGCAAAAGATAAAAATTTAAATTTTGTTTTTTCTAATACTACTGAAGCTGGAATTGAGTATAATAAGAATGATCTCAAATCAATGAAACCGCCTATATCATTCCCTGGTAAACTAACTATTTTTTTATATAATAGATTTAAGTTTTTTAAAGGGGATAAAAACAAAATATTACATATAATCCCTTGTGAACTAATTGAAAGTAATGGGGAAAAATTAAAAAAAATTATTTTAAAGATTGCTTTAGATTGGAATTTAGGGAGAAAATTTTATTACTGGATCAATAAAAATAAATTTCACAATTCGTTAGTTGACAGGATTGTTCCAGGTTATCCAAAAAAAAATTTAGTTTTTTATAAAAAACAATTGCAATTTAATGATGAGCTAATGGTTGCATGCGAGCCATTTTTTCTTTGGGTAATTGAGGGAGGTAAAGATTTAAAAAAAAAATTCCCAGTTGAACAAATAAAAAAAATTGATGTTCGAATTGTAAAAGATATTGGGATTTATAAAACTAGAAAAATCCAAATATTAAATGGATCTCATACAATTATGGTTTCTTTAGGTATTATTTCAAATATTGATAATGTTAGTGATTTTTTAAAAAAATCTTTTTTAAAAAAAATTTTAATTGACACCGTTGTTAATGAAATTATTTTATCAATTAATCATGATTCTATGGAATTAAAAAACTATTTTAATAAAACTCTAGAGAGATTTGAAAATACATTTATTGATCATAAATTAAAGGCAATATCTTTAAATTCACTCTCAAAATTTAAGTCAAGAATAATTCCAAGTATAGTTTCATTTTCTAAAATATATAATAGGGCTCCTTATAATTTATATTTTATTTTATCTTCATTTATACTTTTATATCATCGAAGAAAACATTTTAAAATCCTAGATAATTACTCAGATCAATTTCTTTTTGATGATATAAAGCTTGGAGATGANTATGTAAATAAAATTTTATCAAACAAAAACNTCTGGGGTGTAGATCTTTCAAAATTACCTAAATTGAAAGAGTGTACATCTGTTGGAATTAAATTAATCTCAGATGAATACGACATAAAAAAAGCTTATTCAAGTTACATTGAAAAAATAAAAACTTTATGAAATATATAATTTGCGATAAACCTGGTCAAATTAATTTAAAAACTAAAAATATTCCCAGATTAAAAAAATATTATGTTTTAGTTGAAATTAGAAGAGTTGGAATTTGTGGAACTGATTTACATGCATTTAAAGGGGATCAGCCTTTTTTTAATTATCCTAGAATCCTTGGGCATGAGCTTGCAGGTGTTGTTTTAAAAAAAAATGAAAGTAAATCTTCATTAAAAATTGGAGAGAAAGTAGTTGTTATTCCATATNTAGAATGTGGTGATTGTGATGCTTGTAAAATAAAACTATTTAATTGTTGTGAAAAAATTAATGTTATAGGTGTTCACTCNGATGGTGGTTTACAAGAAAAAATAGCTGTTCCTGCTAAAAATTTGATATCAGTCAACTCACTTTCATTTGACGAAATTGCCCTTATTGAGCCNTTGAGTATTGGATACCATGCCCTTAAAAGAGCAAAAATAAAATCAGCAGATAAAATCCTTGTTATTGGTTGCGGCCCAATTGGAATTGGTATTATTTCTCTTGCATTAAGTTTTGGATGTGAGGTGATTGCAACTGATTATAATTTGAAAAGGCTTGAATATGTAAAAAACAATTTTAGTAAAGTCAAAATTATTGAAACCAANAAAAATCTAAAAAATGATATTCAATTAACTAACAAGGGTTCACTAGTAGATAAAGTTTTTGATGCAACNGGAAATAAAATTGCTATTGAGTCAAGTCANTATTATGTTAGACATGGTGGTAAACTAATATTAGTTGGTATTTATAAAAATAATATTTGTTTCTCTCATCCTGATATTCATAAAAAAGAGATTCAAATTATTTGCAGTAGAAATGCAACAAAAAATGACTTTAAAAGTATTATTAAGTTTTTGAAGAAAAGAGAATTTCCATCAAAGTCTTTCATAACAAAAAAAGTTAGCTTTGATAATTTACCTTCAGATTTTAAAAGTTTTTACTCTAAAGAAAAATTGTTAATTAAGGCAATGGTCGAATTATAAAACTTTAATAATTTTCATCATTTATATATTGAAGAAATTTTTAAAATACCAAATTGGCTATTATCAACTGCAATTACAGCTCCTCCGTCAGCTGAAAGATCAATTGCCTCCCCAGCCCAATCAGCACCTCCTTCTGGCGCATATGTTTTGTCCCACTCAATTTCTCCAGNTGAGGAAAACTTAATTAAATAAACTTGCCANACATTTGATATATCTTTTGATTGAGAACATGTTCCTTCATAAGCATATTCATCTCCTGTACCAGCAACAATTATACANCCACCATCATTTGTAGCCTTTAGATCCCATACTTCATCATGNATATATTTAGGATCAAAACCTCTAGGNTTTCCTCTTTTTTTCTCCCACAATTTATTTCCATCAAGATCTATTTTCATAGTATATGAATCCCAATTATCAACGTTTGAAAGGGTATGACCAGATAAATAAATAGAGTTATCGCTACTTATATCCATAGCAAANCAATGATCTTTATTATCNCCACCATATATTTTAATCCAATCTTTTTCTCCATTTAAATTGGTTTTCATAAGGGCATAGTCTTCAGCGCCAGGAGTTAATCCTGAAATTANTAGATTATTATTAACTCTATAGATTCTATATGCTTGAGACATTTGTGGATCAATAATTTTTCCAGATGTTTTATTTCCATCTGAATCAAAAAAAGTTATGTATCCCTCCCCCTCAGTATAAAAGGTATTATTTTCATCAGTTGCATTTACATATCCAATTCCAACTAAACCAGATGGAGTTTCAACTATATGTTCTATTGCATCCATACCTCCGTTATCATTAGTTTTAGACCATATAGTTTTTCCATTTAATTTATCTAGTTTTACTATGAANGAGTCTTTATTAATGGAACCTGTAATTATATAACCATCACTAACTTCAATTATTGAATTCCCTAGATTGTGCCCTGGGTCTCCGAACTCTTTTTTCCAAATTAAATTACCTGTCCCATCAGTTTTTGCAACTAAAATTTTTGCAGTATTATTATCTAAAAAACCTGTTTCTCCAACTTGAAGGATTCCTCCGTCATTTGCAGTGAATATGAAATGNGCATGGGCNTCTTCCTGACTTCCTTCAACAAAATTAAACCACTCACCTTTTGGGCCATTTCCTACAAAATTTGTACATCCCCCGCTNATATCNAAAATTTTAATNCCAGATGTATTTACTATTTCTCCAGACGANGAAGTTTGTTCATTATCAGATGATTCCTCACTGACAGAAGTTTCTTCAGTATCTGTTGTTTCATTTGTATCAGAGCTATCATTAGTAGAGCTTTCCTCTGTGTTTGAGGATAAAGGTGTTGATACAGCAAAACTTTCATTAGGAACATCACCACCTTTTGAACAATATAAAAATAATATGNAGATTGANAGTATAAATATTTTTTTCATTAGTTNAATTAANATTTTTCATTATTNAAATAAACAAAAATTAATNGTNGAAATNTAATATTAAATTTTATTTTTTAATCTTTTTTATTATTGTTTTTTTTAAAATTTTCTAAAAAATTTAAATTAAAATAGAGTATACCTAGAAAAAAAATTATTTTAACTGGTAATTTTTTTTATCTTTAAAGCCATAAAAAAAATAAAATAAAAACTATACAACAATGAAAAAACTATTAATAGCCTCTTTAATGGCAATTTTTTTATCCGGGTTTTCTGCTCATGCAAATTTCTCCAGTAATTTTTCTTCATTTATAAATATTGCTAATATCACTCAAGATGAGGATCAAATGATGGTTCAAGAAGAACCTGTTGTTGAATCTGCTTCTTTTACTCAAGAAATTAAAAAGAGATTTATTGAAGGTGGGCCAAGCTTTATGGGTATTGTTATGCTTTGCTTGATTTTAGGTTTAGCCATCTCAATAGAAAGAATTATTTTTTTGAACTTAGCTACTACCAACACAAAAAAATTAACAGAAAGTGTTGAAGCTGCTCTTTCAAGTGGAGGAGTTAATGCTGCAAAAGATTTGTGTAGAGATACAAAAGGTCCAGTTGCGTCAATTTTCTACCAGGGTCTTGACCGAGTAGATGAGGGAGTTGAGAGTGCAGAAAAAGCTGTAATTGCATATGGGGGAGTTCAAATGGGGCAACTGGAGAAAAATGTTTCCTGGATATCTCTTTTTATAGCTCTAGCTCCTATGCTTGGCTTTATGGGTACAGTAATTGGAATGATCCAAGCATTTGATAAGATTGAAGCAGCTGGAGACATGCAACCCTCTTTAGTTGCAGGTGGTATTAAGGTGGCATTATTAACTACTGTTTTTGGATTAATTGTTGCTATCATTTTACAAGTTTTTTATAATTATATTGTAGCTAAAATTGATGCTATAGTAAACGATATGGAAGATGCATCAATCACACTTATCGATATACTTGTTGCTCAAAAGAAATAGTTTAACTAAAATATAATTTAAAATGAATGTAGAAAAAATAACAAAAATTATTTCAGGTATACTAGGTTTACTTGGAATAGTATTTCTTTTTTTAGTTATATCAAAATCAGATGAAAATATAAAAATGGATGCTTCTCTAGGGGATTATTCATCTGTTTCTCCTATGGTGAACTTGATGGTTGCAATAGTAATTATTACAATATTTGTGACTTTAATTTTTTCTTTAAGAGGGCTTCTTTCAGATTCAAAAAAATTAAAGAAAGCTTCAATTTCTATTGGTAGTTTACTTTTAGTTGTTGCTATTTCGTTTTTAATGTCAACTGGGGTAGAAACGCCTTTAAAGGATGACCAAGTGTTATCTGCAACAGGTTCAAGATGGGTAGAAACAGGTATAAGAACTGGGTATATTTTGGCTTCAATTGCCATATTCTCAATGATGTTTTCTAGCGTCAAAAAAATAATAAAAGGATAATTATGGCTAGAAGATCATCACCTCAAGTTAATGCTGGATCTATGGCTGACATAGCTTTCTTGTTATTGATTTTCTTTCTTGTAACTACTACAATTGAAACCGATTCGGGAATTAATAGAAAATTACCGCCTATGGATGAATTAATCGATCCTCCAATTATAAAAGAAAGAAATATTTTCACAGTTGTAGTAAACAAATATGATCAGCTTTTAGTTGAGGAAAAACCTATGGAAATTAGTGAAATAAGACAAGCTGCTATCGAATTTCTTGATAACGGAGCGGGAATAGGTGAGGAGGAATGTTCTTATTGTAAAGGTAATAGAGATTCTGACTCTTCTGATAATCCTGAAAAAGCCGTTATTTCTCTCAAGAATGACAGGGAAACATCATATAAAGTTTATATAGCTGTTCAAAATGAGTTAGTTGCCGCATATAATCAGTTAAGAGACAGAGAATTTAGAATCTTATATCCAAATCTTGGATTAAGTTTTGTTGAAGCCAATAAAAGATATTCTGACCCTCGAACAAGTCCATCAGAAAAAGAAAATTTAAAACCGAAATTGTCAGTTGTAAAGTTGATGTATCCTCAAAAGCTTTCAGAAGCTGAGCCTAGTAAAACTAATTAATCTATGTCAAAATTTAAAAAGAAAAAAAGTAGTGAATTACCCCCTGTTAACACAGCTTCACTCCCTGATATTGTTTTTATGTTACTTTTCTTTTTTATGGTTGCNACTGTAATGAGGGATAGTACCTTAATGGTTAGTAATTCATTACCAGCTGCTGATCAAATTCAAAAATTAGATAAAAAAGATAGAGTTATGTATATATATGCTGGTAAACCGTCAAGCAGATACATTGATAAATACGGTGATCAACCCAGGATTCAACTTAATGATAAGTTTGCATCAGTTTCTGAAGTAGCTGCTTTTGTTTTAGCAGAAAGAGCCTCTAAGAGACAAGAACTTCAAAATGTTCTTACTACTGCATTAAAAGTGGATGGTGAAACTAACATGGGCTTAATTAGTGACATAAAACAAGAATTAAGAAAGGTTAATGCTCTTAAAATAAATTATACTACTAGAGTTGGTGAGTATTCACAGAATATTGATTAAGTTTAAAGAGTTAATTAATTTTTATTTATTTCTTTAGATTAAAATAGTAAGTGAGATTCTTCATAATTTTATTTATTTCTTTTTCAAAAATTTTTTCACAGGATTTAAGTGAAGAAGTTCTAAAATATAAAGAAGATCAAATTTATTTTGGAATATCCTANATAATAATTGATCAAAAAATTGATGGTTTTAAACAAAATGGATTTTCAAAAGGTTTACAAATAGGAGTTTTTAAGGATATTTCACTTCGCCCTGAGGGTGACTTTGCAATTGGTCTTGGTTTAGGATATTCAATAAATCATCAAATATCAAACTTAAATATTTCAAAAGATAATTATGGTTATGAAAATTTTTCACTATTAAACTCTTCATCTCAAAATACCAAAATAAATATATATAATAATTCAATTGATTTTCCAATTGAATTTCGTTGGAGAACATCTACACTAGAAAATTATTCTTTTTGGAGAATTTATACNGGATATAAGTTAAGTTATAGATTTTCTAATTTCATAAAATCATCAGACATAGGAAGAGAAAAACTTGAAAATATCAGACCTCTATCTCAATCAATAACCTTGTCTCTTGGATATAACACTTGGAATTTATTTTTCGAATATGCGTTGACTAACATTTTTAAAAATTTCGATAGACTTGGAAACGAAATCCCATATAAATTAAAACCTCTTAAAATAGGTCTTATATTTTATATATTATAGCTTTTTTCTTAATCTGGCCACTGAAAATCCGAGTTGCTCTCTATATTTTGCAATTGTCCTTCTGGCAACTTTATAGCCTTTTTCTTTTAAATTATTGGATAAAACAATATCAGGTAAAGGATGTTTTTTATCTTCATTATCTATAAGCTCTTTAAGAATATTTTTAATTTCAAGAGTTGATACTTCTTCACCTAAATTATTTTTTAATGATTCAGAAAAAAAACTTTTAAGTAATTTAGTTCCATATGGAGTTTCAAGATATTTGCTATTAGCTACTCTAGAAATCGTAGATATATCCATATCAATTTTTTCAGCAATATCTTTTAAAATCATGGGCTTTATAAGGTTTTCGTCACCACTTAAAAGAAAATCCTTTTGAAAATCAACAATTGCGTTTATAGTTTTTAAAAGAGTTTGATGTCTTTGTTTTATTGCATCAATGAACCATTGGGCAGAATCAAGTTTTTGTTTTATGAACTGAATGGCTTGCTTTTGAGATTTGTTTTTAGTTTTAGATTCTTTATATCCTTTCATCATATCCATATATGAGTTTGATATGTGAAGTTCAGGGGCATTTCTATTATTAATAGAAACTAGTAATGAGTCATTTTCAATTTTAAGAATAAAATCAGGGACAATGTGATTATTTTGTATAATTCCAGATAAAGCTCCACCTGGCTTAGGATTAAGCTTTTCGATTTCTCTGAGTCCATCTTTTAGTAAATCTTCATTAACATCAAATTTTTCTTTTAATTTGTCAAAATGTTTTTTAGAAAATAAATCAAAACCTTCATTAATTATTTTTGAAGCCATTATTTGAGGAATTGAAGCAGGCTTTCTAGAAAGTTGAATTGATAAACATTCTTTAAGTGAGTTTGAGCCAATCCCTGGAGGGTCTAGAGATTGTACTTTTTTTAGAATATTTGATAGTTCTTTTTCCTCAATGAAAATATTTTGAGTAAATGCCAAATCGTCAATTAGATCTTGTTTTGAGCGTCTTATATATCCACTGTCATCAATACTTCCAATTATGAATTCAGCAATAAGAGTTTCTTTTTTATTTAAAATTAAAGAACTTATTTGATTTTTTAAAAGTTGATGAAATCCTATTTCCCCTGATATCGGGATTGTTTTTTCATCCTCTTCATTAGTGTAGTTTTTTGAATTTAATTTATAGTTTGGTACTTCATCATCAGTTAAATAGTTATCAATATTAACATCTTCACTATCCGAAAAGTCTTCTTCAAATTCGTTATTAAGTGTATTATCATCTTGATCTTTAATTTCTTTTCCTTTTTCTAAAGCCGGGTTTTGTTCAATTTCGTATTGCAATCTCTGTTCAAAGTCAAGAGTTGATAACTGCATTAGCTTCATCAACTGAATCTGTTGAGGAGATAATTTTTGAGATAGCTTTAATTGTAATTGTTGTTTAAGCATATACTAACAATAATTATATAAAGTTATAAAATTAATAGTTTCTAGAAAGAAGCATTTTGGGGGGTCCTTGGATAAGGAATTACGTCTCTTATGTTTGTCATCCCAGTAGCAAACAATATTAATCTTTCAAATCCTAATCCAAATCCGCTATGAGGAGCTGTACCAAATTTTCTCAATTCTAAATACCAATAAAACTCATTAATATCAATTTCCATTTTAATCATTCTTTCTTTTAATTTTTCAAAATTCTCTTCTCTTTGAGAACCACCAACTATTTCTCCAATTCCTGGGAATAAAATATCCATTGCTCTAACAGTTTTATTATCATCATTTAATTTCATGTAAAATGCTTTAATATCCGCAGGATAATCATAAATTATAACTGGACATTTAAAGTGTTTCTCAACAAGGTATCTTTCATGTTCACTTTGAAGGTCCGTTCCCCAATCAGAAATTAAATATTTGAATTTTTTCTTTTTATTAGGTTTGGAATTTTTTAGTATTTTAATAGCTTCAGTGTAATTTATTTTTTTAAATTTATTTGAAACAACAAAATTGATTTTTTCAATCAAACTCATTTCGGAGCGTTCTATTTTTGGTTTATTTTTTTCTTCATCATTAAGACGTTTGTCTAAAAATTTCAAGTCGTCTTCACAATTAATTAAAATATAAGAAAGAATGTTTTTGATAAATTCCTCAGCTAGTTTCATGTTATCATTAAGATCATAGAAAGCCATTTCAGGTTCAATCATCCAAAATTCAGCCAGATGTCTTGATGTATTTGAGTTTTCAGCCCTAAATGTTGGTCCAAAAGTATATACATTTCCTAACCCCATGGCATAAGTTTCAGCTTCTAACTGACCAGAAACTGTCAAATGAGTTTTTTTACCAAAAAAATCATTAGAATAGTCTACTTCTTTTTTTTTATTTAAAAAATCATTTTCTAAAGTTGTAACTCTAAACATTTCACCTGCCCCTTCCGCATCAGAAGCAGTAATGATAGGAGTGTGAATACAATAAAAATTTTTATTTTTAAAAAAGTCGTGAATTGCAAATGAAAGCGAAGATCTTATTCTAGCAACAGCACTAAAAGTAGATGTTCTAATTCTTAGGTGAGCTTTTTCTCTTAAAAATTCAAGGCTATGTTTTTTAGGTTGTATGGGATATTTTTCTGGATCAGCTTTTCCAAAGATTTTTAATTTAGTGACTTTTAATTCAACACTTTGTTCTTTACCTAAACTTTTAATTAATTCTCCTTGAAGTTTTATAGAGGTACCAGTAGTAATTTTTTTTAAAGTGATTTCATTTAAATTTACATAATCAATAACACACTGAAGATTATTTATAGTTGAACCGTCATTTAAAGCTATAAATCTATTTCCCCGAAATGTTTTAATCCAACCTTGCACAGTAATTACTTGTCCTTCTGGTTTAGTTTTTAAAACATCAATAATCTTTATCATTTTATTAATTTTTTACAAAGATAGGCTAATATTAAAAAGAAAATTAAAAATTAATCTATCAAAATGTACTCAATAACAATTAATTTTTTTAATGATTCAAATTATTTTTTAAAAGATATTAATAGACTAGGGAGAAGCAACAAATTTGTTAACATTGCTAAAAGAAGAGTTAGAGAAACCAAACCACCCAAAGCTATTGTACCTCCAAAATCAGAAGTTAAAAAAACAGAAAAACCAAAAAATAAAACGATTGATGTGTAATACATACTCACTCCAGTTTCTTTTAATGACTTGAAAACTGATTTAGTTACATCAAACTTATTGTCCCAAAGTTCTTGTCTGTATTTTGCTAAAAAATGAATAGTATCATCAACAGATATTCCAAATGCTATGGTAAACACTAAAATTGTTGAAGGCCTCAAAGTAATACCTAAAAAACCCATAGCACCAGCAGTAAANACTAAAGGAAGTAAATTTGGTATCAATGATATAACGATCATTTTTACAGATTTAAACATAAAGGCCATAAAAATTGCAATTAAAAAAATTGCTATACATAATGAGAAAATTAGATTTTTTACTAAAAATTCAGTTCCTTTTAAAAATAAAATNGATTTTCCNGTCAATTTAACAGAGTATCTTTTGTNAGGAAAAATTTCATTTATTGATTNCTTTAATATTTTTTCTATTTCATACATTCTCTCAGTACTAATATCTTTCATNTANGTTGTGACTCTTGCATATTGACTTGATTTATCGGAATAACTATTTAGAATTTTTGAATCAGATTTTGAATTTTTTACATATTGAGAAATAAAATTATTTTCTTGTCTTGAAGGTATTTTAAAAAAATTTGGATTTCCATTATAAAAAGTTTGTTTTGAATATTTGACTACATCTACAATAGAAATTGGCCTTGAAAGTTCTGGGATTGTATTAATAACTGATTTTAATTTTTCAATTTTTTTTAAGGAAGTTAAATTTTTAACCCCATTTTTTTTTCCTGTATTTATCAAAATTTCTAATGGTACAATACCATTGAAGTAGTCATTAAAAAAAACAATATCCTTAAAAAAATTTTTTTTATTAGGCATGTCTTCTAAAAGATTTCCAGAGATTTTTATCTGTGATATTCCATATGAACAAATTATAAGCAAAGTAAATGAAACTGAATAAATTATTTTTTTGTTATACTTAATTTTATTTTCCATCCAATTAAGCAAAGAATTAATTGATTTACTTTCTAAATGATTTAAATGTTTTTTTTGGGGTATAGAAAAATAACTAAAATAAATAGGAATAATAATTAATGAAATAATGAATATTCCCATAACATTTAAGGATGCTATTACACCGAATTCTTTAAGTAATTTGCTATTAGTTAAAATGAAAGTTGCAAATCCACTTGCCGTTGTTAAATTTGTTATTAATGTAGCTTTACCTATTTTAACTATCACTCTCTCTAGTGACTTTATTTGATTTCCATGATTTAAAATTTCTTGTTGATATTTATTGATTAAGTATATACAGTTTGGAATTCCAATAACTATTATTAGGGGAGGTATTAATGCAGTTAAAACAGTTATTTCGTATTGTAATAATCCAATTGTTCCCAAGGCCCATATAACTCCAATCAACACAACTAATATTGAGATTACAGTAGCTTTAATTGATTTGAAAAATAAAAAAAAGATAAGTGCAGTTACTAAAATTGCAATTAAAACAAAAAATTTCATTTCATTTAAAATATTTTCAGCATTTAGTGTTCTGACATAAGGCATTCCAGAAATTTTCACATCAATATTATTTGATTTTTCAAATCTTTTGACAATTGGTATAAATTTTTGAAGAATAAAATTTTTTCTTGAATTTGTATTTATTATNTTATTTTGCATAATAAGGATTGATCTGAAAGTNTCATTTNNGTNATTATAAACTAAGTNTTTGTAAAAAGGAAGTTCGTTTTTTAATTTGTTTTTAAGAGAGTCNAGGTNAATTTTTTCAAACGAATCGTCATTTATAAGTGGTATAAAATCAAACCTTATTGAATCTTCATTTTTTTTAAGAATTTTTAAATCATNTAATGANATTGAATATTCAATTTCTGAGAATGAACTAAGTTTTTTTGTCAAATTNTTCCAAGCAAAAAGTTTTTCTTTTGAAGATAAAATTGAATCTTTTATTCCTATAACTATTGAGCTGCCTTCATCTCCAAAATGGCTCGTAAATTCATTATAAATAATATTTTCTTGATGGTAATCAGGTAAAAGGTTAGCTTCTTTAAANGTAAATTTTAAATTCTGAGCTTTAAAAAGCCAAAATAANGTAGTAATTAAAATAAAAGATAATAATAGAATTCTTTTTTTTAAAATTATACGAGAAATAGTATTCCAAGTATTCAAAATATTATCTTAATTTTTTGTAGATGTATNAATAAATCAATTTATCAATATTAAATAGTTAAAATTTCTTTTTCTTTTGAATTGAAGATTTGATCAATTTCATTTACAAATGAATCAGTAATATTTTGTATATCGATTACATAATTATTTTGTTCATCTTCTGATGCTTCACTTTTTTTAATTTCCGTATTTGCCTCTTTACGAAAATTTCTAATACTTATTTTAGCTTTTTCACTTTCTGATTTAGCTAGTTTGGCTAAATCTTTCCTTCTTTCTTCAGTAAGGGGAGGTACATTAATAATAATTGATTCACCGTTATTCATTGGATTAAAGCCTATATTTGAAACTATTATAGCTTTTTCAATTTCAGGCAAGAAAGATTTTTCCCAGGGCACTATTGTGAGTGTTCTAGCATCAGGAGAATTAATATTAGCGATTTGATTTAGGGGTGTTAATGTACCATAATAATCAACTGAAATAGAATTTAACATTACTGGATTAGCTTTTCCAGCTCTTATTTTAAGTAATTCTTTTTTTAGATGATCAACAGATAGTTCCATACTATCTTTTGTACTTAAAACAATAATTTCTAATTCTTCATTCATATGCTATACATAAACCTTAGTACCAATTTTTTCACCTTGAATAATTTTAATTAAATTCCCTTTTTTATTTATATCAAAAACAATTATCGGTAATTTATTTTCTTGACTTAATGTAAAGGCAGTTGTATCCATAACTTTAAGGCCTTTTATTAAAACTTCTTTAAAAGATAAACTATCAAATTTAACAGCTTCTTTATTTTTTTCAGGATCTTCGTCATAAACACCGTCAACTCTAGTTCCTTTAATTATTACGTCAGAATTTATTTCAATAGCCCTTAAAACAGCAGCAGAGTCAGTAGTAAAAAAAGGGTTTCCAGTTCCTGCACTGAAAATCACGACTCTTCCTTTTTCAAGATGTCTAACAGCTTTTCTTTTAATGTATGGCTCAGCAACTGCTTCAATTTTTAGTGCACTTTGAAGTCGTGTAGGTATTTTCATATTCTCCAAAGCACTTTGAAGTGCCAGCCCATTAACAACTGTTGCAAGCATCCCCATATAATCAGCTTGAACTCTGTCTACGCCTTCACTACTTCCTGAAACACCTCTAAATATATTTCCTCCCCCAATTACAATTGCAATTTCAATTCCAAAGTCAAAAATCTCTTTAATTTCTTTTGCATAAATATTTAATTTTTTTGGGTCAATACCATAGGATCTGTCGCCCATAAGGGCTTCACCACTAAGTTTTAATAAAATACGCTTGTATTTCATTTATCAAATTTGATTAACAAAGATAAAAAATATCAAGTTATCTTAAAGGAATCATCGCTTGTACTTAAATAAAAATCTTTAAAATCCTCAATTTTTATAGATTGGCTGATATTATAATCTCCAATTTTTGTTCTAGATAATTTACTTAAGTGTGCACCAGAATTAAGACTTTTACCAAAATCATTAGCAATTGATCTAATATATGTTCCTTTTGAACATTTGATTCTAAAATGAATATTAGGAAGTGAAACTTTTTTAATATCAAACTCTAATATTTCAATCTTCCTTGATTTTATNTTAATTTTTTCGCCTTTCCTTGCATATTCATANAANCTTTTACCATTTTTTTTTAAAGCTGAAAAAACAGGTGGNAATTGATCAATTTTACCTAAAAATTTTTTTTTGATTGATTGAATTAGTTTTTCGTCAACATGAGAGTAATCATATAAACTATCAAATTCGGTTTCTAAATCAAATGATGGAGTNGTAGATCCTAAAGTGATAATTCCTGTATANTCCTTATATTGATTTTGAATTNATTCTATTTTTTTCGTCATTTTTCCAGTACATAATATCAGTAGGCCTGTAGCCAAAGGATCAAGAGTCCCAGCATGACCAACTTTTAACTTATTAAGCTTTAAATATTTCATNAGAAAAAATCGAATATNTTTTACAATTTCAAATGAAGTTTTTCCNATGGGTTTNTTAATTAAAATGATTTGACCGTTATTAAATTTATTTCTTAATGTAGTTTTATTTAAGTCCAAAATAAAAATAAATTTTAATTGAAAAATAAAGAAAAAATATTGAAAACTATACTTTTAATTATTTTCATTTTTATGATAAAATATTGAAAATATAGCGACTATAAAACCCAAAATAACAAGTGAAGGGGCTAATCTAATTCTTCTAAAATTGAATATTTCTGGATTGAATTCGTTTGGGTTTTCACTTCCACCNCCAGACATTAAAAAATATCCTATAAATATTGAAATTATTGATGCAAAAAGTATTTTATAATTATTTTTAGTAAATAAAATTTTTTTTTGATTATCTTTTTTTTCTTTCATTAATTTAAATAATTTCTGATTTTAGCTGTAAAAATTTTTTTGTAGCAAAAAAAGAACTAATTGTGGTTATTAAAATACTAAGTAAAAGAATNAGAGTAAATATTGAAATAATTTCTATAGGATTATTTAGTAAATTCAATTCGGGGACTTTTTTATTAAAGTAATATACCAAAACAGACAATCCTCCAATTGAAATTAAAGATCCATAAATACCTAATAATATATATTTTTTTATAAATGGTCTAGTTATGAAGCCTTTAGTTGCTCCAACAAGCTGCATAGTTTTTATTACAAGTCTTTTAGAATAGATAGATAGTCTTATTGAATTATTAATTAATAATATCGCAATGAATAAAAAAATAAGACTAACTAGGATTATCCAACGAGATATTTTATTAATATTAACATCAAGTAATTTTATCAATGGNNCGTCATATAAAATTTCATCAATAAAGTCTTTATTTTCATAATCTTCTTTTATTTTTTTTAAAAAAATAGAGTTAATATAGCTTGAATTAAAAAAAATATTTATTGAATTATGAAGAGGATTATATCCCAGAAAATTCATAAAATCTTCACCAATTTCNATNGATAGTTTTTTTGCTGCATCTTCTTTAGAAATAAAGACAACATTTTTAGTTTCTTTTTTTAATAAAAACGTTTTCTGTAATTGTTTNATTTCTATTTCTTTTGCATCATCTTTAAAAAAAATAATTAAAGCTATTTGTTCTTTAAAATTATTTGCAACTTTATTTGAATTTAGAATAAAAANAAATAGGAACCCAACCAAAAAAAATACTAGGGAAATACTAATAACAACAGAAACATAAGTATTTATTATTCTTCTTTTTTGAAATTTATCCATATAAAGTGAGTTAATTTTATAATTTAACATTATAAAAATACTAAACCACTTTTAAATTTCATTCTTGCTTAAGATAAACTTTTTCTTTTCCTTCTTTAAATGTAATTTAGCTTATCTAATTTGAACAAGTGGAGTATGATTTTATTAAAATAGAAGAAAAATGGCAAAAAATTTGGAGAGAAAAAAAAACATTTAATGTTAATATAAATAATACTCTTCCCAAATTTTATGTACTTGATATGTTCCCTTACCCTTCTGGAGCGGGACTTCATATAGGTCATCCTTTAGGCTATATAGCGAGTGATATTTATGCGCGATACAAGAGACATAAAGGCTTTAATGTACTACATCCACAGGGTTATGATTCATTTGGTTTACCAACTGANCAATATGCNATTTTAACAGGTCAGCACCCAATAGANACTACAAATATAAATATTAAGCGATATAGAGAACAATTAGATAAAATTGGATTTTCATTTGATTGGTCAAGAGAAATTAAAACTTCAGATAGTACTTATTATAAATGGACTCAATGGATTTTTATATTATTATTTAACTCATATTATAATAAAAAGAAAGAAAGGGCTGAATCAATTGAAACTTTAATTTCGAAATTTGAAATAAATGGCAACGAAAACTCAGAGGCGTATTCTGATGAAGAAATTTTAAAATTTGATTCAAAAAAATGGAAAATATTTTCTGATGATAAAAAGCAAGAAATTTTGCTCAATTATAGACTTGCTTTTTTGTCCAAAATAGAGGTTAATTGGTGTGAGAAANTGGGAACAGTTTTGGCTAATGATGAAATAATAAATGGTGTTTCAGAAAGAGGTGGTTTTAGTGTTACAAAAAAGAAAATGTTACAGTGGAGTATGCGAATNGGGGCATATGCCCAAAGATTAATTGATGGTTTAGAANNNATAAATTGGCCTGANTCAATTAAAGAAATTCAGCGTAATTGGATAGGTAAATCAATAGGNGCNTCNGTANAATTTNAAGTCTATAAAAGTGATATAAAAATAGAAGTTTTCACAACCAGACCTGACACAATTTTTGGAGCCACATTTTTAACAGTTGCTCCTGAGTATAAGTCAGTTAATAAGTTAATTACATCCGACATGGCGGAAACTGCTTCAGATTATATAAAAAAATCGTCTCTAAAGTCTAATAGGGATAGAATTTCAAATGTAAAGTTAATTTCGGGAGTTTTTACTGGGTCATATGCGATACATCCTTTTTCAAAAGAAAAGTTGCCAATTTGGATTTCGGATTATGTTATAGGAGATTATGGAACTGGAGCAGTCATGGCTGTTCCCTGTGGTGATCAAAGAGATTTTGAATTTGCAAACCTCTTTAAAATTAAAATTATAAATATTTTTGACGAAATAGATGTTTCTGAAAAAGCTTATACTCAAAAAGATTCAGTTAAATTAAAAAACTCTTCTTTTTTAGATGGCTTAAATTATAATGATTCATTAAAAAAAGTAATTGANAAACTTGAGGAAATTGGAAGTGGTAAATCTAAAATAAATTTTAAANTTAGAGATGCTATTTTTAGTAGACAAAGGTATTGGGGTGAACCNATTCCAATTTATTTTAAAAATAATANTCCNTATTCACTAGAATTATCAGATTTACCCTTAATACTTCCAGAAGTAAAAAATTATTTACCNACAAATGAAGGTAATCCNCCATTAGGNAATGCAATTAAGTGGGCTTGGGATGTTNANAANCGAAGTGTTGTTNATAAAGATANGATTGATAATCAGAAAGTTTTTCCATTAGAGCTAAATACAATGCCAGGTTGGGCTGGAAGTTCTTGGTATTTTAATCGATATATGGATCCTAATAATGAAAATTTTTTTGTAGGNAAGAGAGCTTTGGAATACTGGGAAGATGTAGATCTATATGTTGGAGGAAGTGAACATGCTACTGGACATTTATTATATTCAAGATTTTGGCAAAAATTTTTATATGATAGAAATTATTTAACTAAAGATGAATACGCTAAAAAATTAATTAATCAAGGAATGATCCTAGGTCTTTCAGCATTTGTTTTTAGAATTAAGGGGTCAAATAAATATATTTCAAAAAATTTAATTAAAAAAAATGATTTTGAACAAATAAGAGTTGATATTTCTTTTGTTAATGATAAAAATGAATTAGATATTAAAAAAATAAGGGATTGGATACCAGAATTCAAAAATGCAAATTTCATTCTAGAAAATAAAAAATATATTGTTGGAAGGGAATTGGAAAAAATGTCAAAATCTAAATATAATATTATTAGTCCTGACAATATTTGTGATCAATATGGCGCTGATACTTTAAGAATGTATGAGATGTTTTTAGGTCCCATTGAGCAAACAAAACCATGGAATAGCAAAGGAATAATTGGAGTTCATAATTTTTTAAAAAAACTCTGGAAATTATATCATAAAGGGGGAGTTTTTAATTTAAGTGAAAAAAATCCATCAGATAGTTCACTTAAGATTTTTAATAAAACTATTAAAAAGGTCACGGATGACATAGAATCTTTCTCTTTTAATACATGTATTAGTTCATTTATGATTTGTGTAAATGAATTGACGCTTTTAAACTGTAATTCAAAAAAAATATTATCCCCTCTATTAGTCTTGCTTTCACCTTTTGCCCCTCATATATCTGAGGAGCTTTGGAGTTTGATGGGAAAAAAAGAATCAATTTCAAAAGAAAAATTTCCTTTATGTGATAACTCTTTTTTGATTGAAAATATCAAAAACTATCCTATCTCAATTAATGGTAAAATGAAGTTTAAAAAAGAATTTTCTTTGGATCTTTCTACAAATGAAATTGAATCGAAAATATTAGAAGATGAAAGAACAGTAAAATTTTTGAAAGGAGAAAATCCAAAAAAAATAATAATTGTTAAAGGTAAAATTATAAATATTGTTATTTGATATTAATTTATAGGTCGATTTGTCGATCAATTTGTTGCTCCAGTGATATATAGGTTTCAGTTCTGGAAACTCCATTAATCGCTTGAATTTTATCATTCAAAATATTCATAAGATGTTGNTTGTCTTTACACAATATTTTTATAAAAATACTCCAGTCTCCAGTNGTATAGTGGCATTCTATTACTTCAGGGATAAGTTTTAAATTTTTAACAGCTTCAGGATTATTAATTATTGCTTTATCTAAATAAATTCCAATAAAAGCCATTGTTTTATATCCAAGAATTTTAGTGTTTATGTTTATTTGTGATCCTTTTATTAAATCTGAATTTTCTAATTTTTTAAGTCTTTGATGAACAGCAGCTCCTGAAATCCCAACTAATTTAGAAATTTCCATTATTGATATTCTTGCATTNTTAACTAAAGCTTTTAGAATTATTTTATCAATCCCATCTATTAAAACTTTTTCATTTAAAATTTTCATATANNCTAAAATTTTTAAAANAAAATTGAATTTTTTAAAATTTTATTTTCTTANTGAATTTATATATTTCTCTATAGCCATGCTCATCGAAGGNTATTCTTTGGTAGGNGCTTTTATATCAATTCTTAAATNTGATTTTTTTGCAGCNTNTTCAGTAGTATNNCCATAAACTGCAATTTTAGTATTNTTTTGTTTAAAATCAGGGAAGTTCTTAAATAATGAATCAATTCCAGAAGGACTAAAGAAAACCAGAATATCATAATATACGTCTCTTAAATCAGATAAATCACTAATTACAGTTTTATATAATTGAACTCTTTTCCAATTAATTTTAAGTTTATCAAGATATAAGGGTATTTCATTTTTTAAAATATCTGAAGAAGGCAGTAAAAATCTTTCGTTACTAAATTTTTTAAATATTTGATCTAAATCACTTANGTGATTTTTACCNACATATATTTTTCTTTTCCTGTAAACAACATACTTTTGAAGATAAAAAGCTACAGCCTCAGATTGACAAAAATATTTAGTTGAGTCAGGAACTTTATATCTCATTTCTTTNGCAATTCTNAAAAAATGATCAACAGAATTTCTNCTAGTTAAAATTATTGAATCAAAATTTGANAAATCTATNTTTTGAGTCCTAACTTGTTTAGATGAAAGNCCTTCAACATGAATAAAAGGTCTGAAATCAATATTTAGTNTGTGTTTTTCTTTTAATTTAGAATAAGGAGAATTTTCATTAGANGGTTCTGGCTGNGAGATAAGAATTGTTTTAATCTTCATAAATAATAAATCTCAATATCTCAAATAAAAAGTAATGAATATATTATTATCCAAGGAGATATTTTTAATATGCAAATATACAAAATTAAAAGAAATACAGTTGGTTTATGTTCTTTGGAAGTATTCCAAATCAAAGAAAATTGAGAATAAAAAAGATTAATAAAAATTAAAANTGAAATTACAATATTGNATNTATGATTNGAATTCAATGCATATAGATTNAANGTCATTAAAAAAAATAATATTATACTTGTTTTAAAAAAAATATTTAGATTTCCATTAATAAGATTTTTAAAAAATTCTCCATATCTAGAGATTTTAANNAATAAAANAATTATAANTGTCCTNGATACAACTACAGATGAAATTGCAAAAAAAATATAAANCAAATAAATAAATTCGTNATCTACAATTTTATNATTTCTAAAAACAAAGAACAANTGTTTACTNANAATTATAATTATAAAAAAGCANGANATAATATTAAAAATATTAAAAGGATTTTTTTTATAAA
Organism: Flavobacteriaceae bacterium TMED220; assembly: GCA_002169155.2. Lineage (GTDB taxonomy): Bacteria > Bacteroidota > Bacteroidia > Flavobacteriales > Flavobacteriaceae > TMED220. The sequence goes on along the minus strand of NHJR02000035.1, from coordinate 4,738 downwards.
TTTTTGAATAATTTNTATTNNTTAAATAATTAAATTTAATTGGATTAACAAATTTTAAAATTGTAATAAGACAAAAACAAAAAAGAAAAATAATTGTTAACCAGTCTTGAACTAAAATTGTTTTCGGTTCCAATTCTCCCATAATACATAAATATAAATTTTTGAATTAAAACATACTAATATCAATTATTACTTTTTTAAATTAAAATATTAATTGTTTATTTTTACCTGAGATTATGGAATCAAGTATTGTAGTTATACCAACTTATGATGAAATTGAAAATATTGAAAAATTAATAAGAATTATTTTAGATTTAGATTGTAAGTTTGACATCTTAGTTGTTGATGATTCTTCTCCAGATAAAACTGCCAATAAGGTAAAAGAATTAATTCCAATTTTTGAAAAGAGACTTTTTTTAAAAGTAAGAAAGANAAANGAAGGATTAGGTAAAGCATATATTGATGGGTTTAATTGGGCTTTAGAAAAAAAATATGATTTTATTTTTCAGATGGATGCTGATTTGTCTCATAATCCTGAAAATCTAATTGAAATGTTGTTTAAACTAAAAAATGGGANCGACGTTATAATTGGTTCACGGTATATAAAAGGGACTAATGTTGTTAATTGGCCATTAAGTCGAATNCTTTTATCNAAATTTGCNTCATTCTATGTTAAGACAATAACTGGTATGCCAATTAAAGATCCAACTTCCGGTTATGTTGGTTTTAGAAGGGATGTTTTAAAATCAATATCTTTAGAAAAAATAAAATTTGTAGGTTATGCTTTTCAAATTGAATTAAAATATAAAGCTTGGATTAAGGATTATTTAATTGAAGAACATTCCATTATTTTTAAAAACAGAGAAAGAGGCTTTTCAAAAATGAATAGTTCGATAATTTGGGAAGCAATTTATGGAGTGATAATTCTTAGAATTCTTGGAAAAAAATGAAAAAAAAATTAATTAAGGGTGGATTAATTGTAAATGAAAATAAAATATTAAAAAAAGATATTTTAATTCATGGTGAAAGAATTAAAGAAATTTCTAATGAAATCTCCAATCTTAAAGAAAAACACGAGTTAATTAATGCAAATGGGAAATATATAATTCCAGGATTAATTGATGACCAAGTTCATTTTAGAGATCCAGGTCTTACACATAAAGGAGATATTTTATCTGAATCAAAAGCTGCTATCGCAGGGGGTATTACCTCATACATAGAAATGCCAAACACTATTCCTCAGACAATAACACTAGAAAATCTAGATAAAAAATTTAATATAGCAAGTGAAAAGTCTTGGGCAAATTATTCTTTTATGTTTGGAGGGACAAATGATAATTTTGAAGCAATAAAAAAATTAGATAAAAATAATGTTGCTGGACTAAAATTATTTTTAGGATCTTCTACAGGCAATATGTTAATAGATAATCATGAAACATTAAGAAAAATTTTTTTAAATACAGATCTTTTAATCTCTGCTCATTGTGAAGATGAAAGTACAATCAAAAAAAATTTAAGCAAATATATAAGTGCTTATAATAAAGATATACCATTTAAATTTCATCCAAATATTAGAAGTTCTGAGGCATGTTATATTTCTTCTTCAAATGCAATTAAATTAGCTCAAGAGACAAACGCAAGACTTCATGTTTTTCATATTTCAACGTCAATTGAAGTTGACTTGTTTAATAATGATGTTCCTCTTAGTGAAAAGAAAATAACTTCCGAGGCTTGTATTCATCATTTATGGTTTACTGACAGTGATTATGAAAAATTAGGTTCTAAAATAAAATGGAACCCTGCAATTAAATCTAAAAAAGACCAGGATGCTATTTGGCAGGGTATTAATAATAATAAAATAGATATTATTGCAACTGATCATGCACCTCATTTATTAACTGAAAANAATCAAAATTATTTATCATCNCCNTCAGGAGGTCCACTTGTCCAGCATGGACTTCTGGCTCTGTTGACTTGTCATAAGAAAGGNAAAATCACATTAGAAAAAATAGTTGAAAAGACTTGTCATAATCCCGCTATTCTATTTGAAATTAAAGANAGGGGATATCTTCGTGAAAATTATTTTGCAGATTTAGTTATTTTAGATTTAAATAATTCCACTACTGTTTCTAAAAAAAATCTATTGTATAAGTGTGGATGGTCACCTTTTGAAGGAACAATATTTGAAGCTAAAGTTGATTCTACATGGGTAAATGGAGAATGCGCTTACAGTAATGGATTATTGGTTAAACGACCCAATGTAAAAAAATTACAATTTAATAGATGAAAAAAATATATATTNTACTTNTTCTTTTTTTTTCATGTAGTGAGATTAATCAAATTTCAAAACCAGATAATTTAATAGATGAAAATAAAATGTCTAAAATATTATATGACATAGCTATTATGAAATCAATTAATGGGTCTGGATTTNTAAAAGATGATTTAAATTTTATTTTTGGAGATGAATTTATTTATAAAAAATATAATATTGACAGTGCTCAGTTATCTAACAGTCACAAATTCTATTCTTCTAATCCAAAAAAAATGATGAATATTTATTTAATAACAGANAAGTTATTAGAAAAATCTAAAGACAGTATAGGNAAAATAATTAAAGAGAAAAANGCAAGAAAAATTAAAAATAATTAATGTCATTAGTTTCTTTGTANTTAAAACTAATGAAAGACTTAATTCTATTTCCATTAATTACTGATAAATTACAAACACTTTTAATTAATTCTGAATTAAAAATTCTTTTTTTAAAAAAAAATTTGCTCAATAAATATCCAAAAAAATTAAAAGTGTAAAGAATTTTTTTGTCTGCTTTAATCATGAATTGTTTTTTATTTGATTTTTTTAGTATTGATCTAAATAGTTTTTCATAAGGCCAATTATTAGAAACTAAAATAAATCTTTGATTTAAAATTTTAGAATTCATTAATTTAAAAATACAAGATACAACATCATTAATGTGAACAAATGAAATGTTTCCCGATGGATAAAAAACTAATTTATTTTTAGTAAATTTCTTTATGTAATTAGATGGGTTTGGAGTAATCCCTGAGCCCATTATTACTCCTGGATTCACAATAATTGAAGGTAATCCTTCCTCCATTGCACGCCATATTTCTAATTCTGCATTGAATTTTGAAAAAGAATAAGGAGAATGTTTATTTTCAGTGTCCCAATTTGAGTCTTCATTTATTTCATTATTATTTTGATTGTTATCCAATGTCGAAATAGAACTTATAAAAATAAATTTTTTGATTTTTTTTAAAATGGATAAATTGACTAAATTTTGCGTACCAAGTTTATTTACATTTATAAGGTCATCAAAATCTTCTTTTAAAAAAGAAATTAAACCGGCACAATGAAAAATTTTTGTNATACCCTTAATAGATTTTTCAACATCTGAGTAATTAGTGATATCACATTTACGCCATTTGATTTTTTCAAATAGTGATTCACCNTTAAGATCATTTTCATAAAAAAAAATTCTAACGAAATTTATTTTATTTTTTGTTCTATAAGTTGCAACAGGACTGATTTTATTTTTTACTAAATGAAGTAAAAGATGAGAACCTAAAAACCCTGTTCCTCCTGTAACTAATATCATAATTCAAAAATACTCTTTTTGATTTTCTATTTCTCTTTTTCATAGTAAAATCTATATTTGTATTAATATTTTCTAATTATGAAAAATCTTTTTGTTGATGAATTAAAATGGAGGGGAATGATTCATGATATTATGCCTGAAACAGAATATCATTTAAATAAAGAAAAAACCTCTGGTTATATTGGTTTTGATCCTACNTCAGANTCATTACANATTGGAAGTTTAGTTCAAATTATAATTTTNATGCATTTTCAAAGANATGGNCATACTCCATTAGTNTTAATTGGNGGNGCAACNGGAATGATTGGNGATCCATCTGGAAAGTCAGAGGAAAGAAATTTATTAGATTCTGAAACTTTGGAAAAAAATATTTCTGGTATTAAGAAACAATTAATGAGATTTTTAAATTTTAAAAACAAAACTAATAACTCTGCTAAACTTCTAAATAATTTAGATTGGACTCAAAAATATTCAATGATTGACTTTTCAAGAGAAATTGGTAAACATATACCGGTTAATTATATGATGTCAAAGGATTCAGTTAAAAAAAGAATTTTTGGTGATTCCAAAAAGGGTATGTCTTTTACAGAATTTACTTATCAATTATTACAGGCTTTTGATTTTCTTTTTTTGTATCAAAATTATAATTGTACAATTCAAATGGGAGGAAGTGATCAATGGGGNAATATCACTACAGGAACAGAATTAATTAGAAGAAAAATAAATTCTAAGGCATATGCAATAACTTGTCCTTTATTAACTAATAGTGATGGTTCAAAATTCGGTAAAACAGAAGGGGGAAACATTTGGCTTGATAAAAATAAAACATCAACTTATAAATTTTATCAATATTGGCTTAATTGTTCTGATATTGATGCTGAAAAATATATAAAAATATTCACTTTTCTAGATAAAGATGAAATTGAAAAGTTGATTTCTGAGCATAGAAAAAATCCACATCTAAGAGAACTTCAAAAAAGAGTTGCAGAAGAAGTTACAATTTTAGTTCATTCTAACTTAGATCTTGAAAATGCGAAGAAGGCGAGCGAAATTCTTTTTGGTAAATCTACTAGTAAAGATTTAATCAGTTTGGATGAAAATATTTTTAAAGAAATTTTT
>NHJR02000034.1 GCA_002169155.2 Flavobacteriaceae bacterium TMED220 | reverse complement strand
AAATTTCAGCACAGGCAAGGTTAAATGATTTTTATATTAAACTTGGATTTATAAAAAAAGGGGGAAAATATATGGAGGATGGAATATTACATCAAGCAATGTATTACGAATAATCAAACTACTTTGTTAATGATGTGAAAAATTGAAGCCTTTATTTCTTTATATGACTTCATGGAATCGCCAGTAAAAATAAAAAAAGATGTGTTAAAAGGATATAAAACAGGTGAATTAATTTTATAATAATTCCTAACGCTTTCTCTCATTAGCCTTTTCAATTTATTTCTATCCACAGCTTTTTTGAAGCTTTTTTTTGGGACACTTACAGTATAATGAAAATAATTTTCGCCAGGTTTTTTTGAATATATTAATTTTATAATAGAACTTGAAGTAACTATACCATCTTTAAAAAGAAAAGCAATCTCTTCTTTGTTTTTTAATATTTTTATTTCCGGTTTATGGATCATTATTGTTTAAATAATAATTATTTGATTTATCAATGTCAGCCATAAGATTGNTGGAATCAATAGTTATTTTTTCAATAGAATCAAGAGGAGAATCAATAATTAATTTATAATTGGGAGTAGACCAAGTCCAATCATTATGNAAAATCCATTCTATATCAACATATGGTTTTTTTTCACCCCTCATGATTCCAATAGGGACATAATGAATTTGTTTATTTCCATTTTTAAAAGAAATTAAAATTTCTAAGGGCATAGGCATCATACCAACTCTCTCAAGATCTATAATTGTTTTATTATNTAATTTAGAAACNCCAGATATTTTGTANTCAATAGTATTTGTTGTTTGNGTCCAATCAGTTAAATACCAATTCAATAATATACCAGAAACTCTTTCAGCAATTCTTATAAAATCTCTTGGCGTGGGATGTTTAAACTTGAATTCTTCAAAATAAATTTTTAAACTAGTATTTAAATTTTCTTTTCCAATAATATATCCTAATTGAGATAAAAAAACGGCACCTTTATTATACGCGGAACTTTCATAAGCATAATTATAAGCATATCGGTTAGCATTCGTTTGTTGAGGTTGTTCAATGCCAGATAATGCTAAATTATAATAACCTAAATAGGCATTTCTTAAAGGAAAAATTTTGTTTTCTTTTAAAACTTTATCAGTAGCAATTGTAGAAATATAGGTAGTGAACCCTTCATCCATCCATTCATGTTTCATTTCGTTAGTTGCTAATATATTTTGAAACCAAGAATGGGCCAGTTCATGTGCGGTTACTCCAACTAACGAACCAAATTTTCTTTCACCTGTAATCAGGGTTAACATTGCATATTCCATTCCACCATCACCACCCTGAACTACAGAGTACTGTTTGTAAGGATAGTCACCTATAGAAGAATTAAAATATTCCATTAACTCAGCTGTTAAGGGCTGAAGTTTTTTCCAGTTATCAATTATTGAGGGATTATTTTTATAGAAAAAATGTAATTTAACATTATTTGGGCCAGGATAAATATCATGAATATAGTCTTTGTCCGCTGCCCAAGTGAAGTCATGAACATTTGGAGCAATAAAATGCCATGTTAATTTACCTTTTTTTGATTTACTTCTTTTAATTTTTTTATATCCCTTTCCAATGTCTTCAGGATTTTGGAGGTAACCACTTGCGGCCACTGTAAAGTTTTTATCTAATGTTATTTTCACATCAAAGTTTCCCCAAACACCGTGAAACTCACGACCCAAATATGGGCTGGCATTCCATCCATCAATATCATATTCAGCAAGTTTAGGGTACCATTGAGCCATAGAGAAAGCTACTCCTTCAGAGGAATTTTTCCCAGATCTCCTTATCAAATCTGGAACTTGTCCGCTAAATTCTAAATCAAGAACAGCGCTTTCTCCAGGCAAAATAGGATTAGCTAGCGGAACTTCAAGTATTGTTTCAGAAAAAAAAGGATTTAAAAGAATACCGTTTTGCTTTAAATTTTTCACTTGTATTTTTCCATAACTCTTGGGGCCAATCGAATCAATAATTACTTTAAACCTTCTATTTACATCTAAAGAACTCTTTTGTCTTTCAGCCATTTCACTCCCTGGCCTAAATGCATTAAAATATAAATGATAAAAAACTTTATTTAATGTTTCAGGAGAGTTATTAGTATATAATATTCTTTGTTTACCATTAAATTGAGCGGATGAAACGTCTAATTCAATTTCCATTTCATAATCCGCTTTTTGTTGCCAGTATTGAGAAAATAAAATAGGAGCCATGACAAAAAAAGAAATCAAAAAAAGAATATTTTTAATAAGCATCAATTCAAAAATATGTTTTAAGAGTGAAAGAATCATCTAAACGGACCCCTTTTTCAGTTTTTTTTAATGATATAAGCTCATTGTTAGGATCATGTTCCATAAAAAGTAAGTAATTGTTTTTTTCAGCCAAATCTAAAAAAGAAGCTTTTTCTTCTAAAGAGATTAAGGGTTTGGTGTCATAACTCATTATATAAGGAATGGGTAAATGACCAACTGTAGGAATTAAGTCTCCAGCAAAAACAATAGTTTCGTTTTTATATTTGATCACGGGAAGCATCTGTTTTTCAGTGTGTCCATCTACAAATAAAATATCAAACTTTAGAGGAGAATTTTTAAAAATAGAATCTTTAGGAGAATCCAAAAGTTGAAGTTTTCCGCTTTTTTCAATTGGTAAAATATTTTCACTTAAAAAAGAAGCTTTTTCTCTTTCATTAGGGTTCTTCGCCCAATTCCAATGATCATGATTTGACCAATACTTTGCGTTTTTGAAGGTTAGCGAAAGCTTACCATTTGAATCCTTTTCAATTGCACCCCCACAGTGATCAAAATGTAAATGAGTTAAAAAAACATCTGTAATGTCATCTTTAGAAAAGCCATAATGGGCAAGTGATTTTTCCAAAGAAAAGTCACCCCATAAAGAAAAATGGCTAAAAAACTTTTCACTTTGNTTATTACCTAAACCTGTATCAATTAAAATCAATTTATTTTCATCCTCTATTAAAAGCGATCTTGCAGACATTTTAATTCTGTTAAGTTCATCAGGAGGGTTAGTTTTTTCCCAAAGGCTTTTTGGAACAACTCCAAACATTGCCCCACCNTCNAGCTTAAAATTACCTGTTTCTATAGAATATAAATTCATTTAACAAGTTTTATTCGAGTAAGATAATTATCAGAAGTCATATATAGATATGATTCGTCTGAGTTGAAGGCACAATTTGAGGAAGCAACTTCAGTTAATATTGTTCCAATATGTTTTTTATTATTATTAAAAATAAGAATACCTCCAGGACCTGAAGCGAAAACATAGCCTTTCGAATGTACTTTAAGCCCATCAGGCAATCCCTTTTTTTCTTTACTAACTAAACTCGTCGCATCAAAAAAAAGCTCAGGAGTTAGGGGAGGAGCTTTATTCAAGTCAAAAACATACCAGAGGGCTTTTTTGGGGTCGGAATTAGCAACATAAAGTTCAGAACCGTTTTTTGAAAAAGCCAATCCATTTGGTCTAGTCATGTTTTTGTATAGAAGAATGGTTTGGTTATTGGAATATTTATAAACGCCATTAAAGCTTAATTCCTTTAATGAATCATTGTCTTGATTTTTTAATCCGTAGGGGGGGTCCGTAAAGAAAACATCATTATTTTCATTGACAACCACATCATTTGGACTATTAAATCTCTTGCCCATATATTTGTCAGTAATTGTCTCAAATTTGGGTTCTGGATTTTCAAAAGAGGAATTGAATCTTGCTATTCTTCGATCTCCTGGATGAGCCATTATAATGGAGCCATTTGTATTAAAGGCCATACCATTACTTCCTTTTTTCAGTGAAGATGGAGCATAACCAGTATATCCGCTCGGATCAAGATAAAGCTTGACCCCAGATCCCTCAGTCCAAAGATACATTTTGTTTTCTGGAGGGTCGTTAAAAAGAAGCCCATTTAAATTCTCTACCCATATGGGCCCTTCAGACCAATTATAGCCTGAACCTAAAATTTCAATTTTGGCATTTTTAGGGATTAAAGAATTTATTTCAGGGTCTAACCTTTCAACACTTCCAATGGTTGATTGCCCATAAAGGGAGTAAAAATTATAAACCATTAATAAAAATATATAAAGTGTTTTATTCATTTTTTTTATTTTTTAAAATTAAAACAAGCTCGGTNGCAAAGCTTAAAAGTTTTTTTATTTCCTCAATGCTCAGAAGCCTGTCCTTTCTTTTAATTAATAAATATGATTTTTTTGATTCTATATAATAATCAACATTTTTAATTAAAAAATTTATAAGCTTTTCATCAAATAAAGTTCTAACCTCCGACTCATTACTGCCAGATAAATAAAATCTTTTTGAAAAAACAGGATGCTTTTTAAAGTCAAGATCTTTATATTTAAATCTTTCATTAATAGTCCCTAAGAACATTTCTTTGTCTAACATAAAAGATGGTATTTTCTCTTTTAAATTAATTAATAGAAAAGAAGCCTTTAAATCTTCTTTAGCTATAAAAGCTCCCTCGCTGTATGATAAGTCAAAAAAAGAAAAGTTATTTTCTAAACTTATCAATTGATTATTTTGGTAATTAATTAGCTTAGTTTTGAAAAAAATAAATTGATCAAGACTTTTAGATTCTGAACTCATTTCTGGGTTATAACTTAAGTTTAAAACTTTAGAAAGTTTTTCAAGAGATAATTGTCTCTTTGTTAGATTCTTATTAAGAGCAAAAAATTCTTTAATTGGAAGAACTTTCCTTATTGCAAATGGGTGTTCTGTGTCTGCAAGGTGAATATCTAAACCAATAATTTCGAATAGACCTCCTTTTCTTGAAAACACTCTTCTATAGTCGTTTACTCCTTCCATTACGGTATGATCGACGAACTCACATAAAGAAAAATCCAGAATAGCATGGGCATTTTCAGGTATTTCGTCAAGCATTTTTTTTAGTTTATAAAAGTTTAAAAAACTACAAAAGTTTTTGACACTNACATAATAATTTCCGCTNTCTTCTTCTCTATACATCAAAACGTTTGGCTTTAAAATATTTCTTGTAAATAATAAAAAAGAATTATTAATTAAAACATGAATTAAAAAAGCACTGATTATACCAATTGTTATTCCAAGAATTATACCCCCTAAAAGCGTAGTAATTAGGGTTGCTAGAAATATTGCCAACTGTTCTTTACCAATTCTTGCAATTCCTAAAATATTTGAAGGAGAGGATAATTTATATCCAGTATAAACTAATATTGCTGCTAGGGCAGGGAGAGCAATTTTTTGAATTTGATTTTGGAAAAGTATAACAAATAATAAAAGAAAAAAGGCATGAAAAAAATTAGATGATCTATTTGAGGCACTATTATTAACATTTACAGAACTTCTGGCTATTACAGTTACAACATTTAAACCTCCAAAAAAACCACTTATTGCAGACGCTAATCCTAGAGCTCTTAAATCTTTATTTAAATTTGATCTTCTTTTTTGAGGATCAAGCTTATCAACTGCTTTTATGCTTAGAAGCGATTCTATACTTGAAATTAACGTCAGAGATAATACAATTCCTAAAAATTGAAAATCCAAGATTTTATTAAAATCTGGAAAAGGGAACGAGCTAAGCAGGTTTTCTGGTAATGAAATTAATAAGTTAGAAGCTATTGGATAATCCATATTTGAAAACAGTTCAAAATAATAACTTAATCCAACCGCCAGAAGAACAACCCACATCGGAGCAGGAATCAAACGTAAAGCTCTTGACCTGATTTTACCATACCCAAATAAAATAAATAGACTCACTATTCCTATTGAAGCGGCAAGAATAGCTTCGATGCTAAATGAATTAAAAAGCATCATGAAAGAACTAGGAATAAGAATTAAAAGCTCTAACGTACTTCCATTAATGTCCGTAAAGCCAAGCATGACATGAAATTGTTTTGCCAAAATACCTAATCCAATTGCAGATAGCATACCTTGAAGGGCAGATGAGGGAAAAAATTCTCCAAGGGCACCTAATTTAAATAAACCAAAGAGAAACATTAAAACTCCAGACAATACTATAGCGGCAAGAGTGTATAAGTACCCTTGATATAAGTCTCCTCCTCCCAANAAAGTNATAGACGACAGCAAAACTACAACAAGGCCATTACCAGGCCCAGTTATTGTAAGCTGAGACCCNCCTAGAAGGGCAACAACTGTTCCGCCAATAATTGCAGATATTATTCCTGAAATTGGAGGAGCATTTGAAGCAAGAGCCAGGCCCAACCCAAGGGGTAAAGCAACTAATGAAACNACAAAACCAGAGAATAAATTCTGGGGAATCTGATAAATAAATGATTTAGNAGCAGATTCTTTTTTCATTAATTTGTGTTTTGAATAATTAAAACGTTGGTTGGAAGCTCTCTTAAAATATAGTCTAAATCCTTTGGAAAAAATTTAGAGAGAAAAGTCTTTTTAGTTTCTGAAGCATTCATTATTAAAACATCCGCTCTTACTAATTTTGCATAGTGGCCTATAGAATAACCCCTAGTACCAAAAATACTTTGAGATATAATTTTTATATTGTCTTTATAAGATTTTGGGATTTTTTTTAAAATTTGATTAACACGAGAATATTCTCTTCTTTTAATTTTCTCTTTTTTAAGGGTGGCACGTCTTAAGCTTTTATCATCATAAACATCAAGGTCATGTTCTGAACGATTAATTTCTTCAACTAAAGTGATTTTATTAATGTTAAGGTCTGACGCAAAGTGAAAAGCAGCATTAATTGTTGGTTCTGTTTGAGGGCTTTCAAATGCATTTACAACAGCGTGTTGAGAGGGTTTTCTTTCAATGGAAGGGTCTATTAGAAGAAGAACAGAACAGGAAGCTTTCCTGGTAATTTTTCTTGCTATCGATCCCATATAAAATTTTAAAACATTTTCTCTTTTTAATGCTCCTAAGAGTAATAAATCAATTTTATATCTTAAGCAAGCGGACAGAATTACATTAACAGGATCTCCTTTTTCCCAAAGTATTTCAATTTTTTCTGGAGACTCTTTAGGTAATTTTAAGATATCTAAGAAGGTGTTTTCTTTAGCTTTAGTTTTTTCTCCAACATGTAAGAAAAAAAGTTTTGCATTGAAATAATATGCAAGGCGAGTTGCCTCAAAAACATTAGCCTTTAGGTTTGGTGAAAAAGCAAAACCTATTAATAGAGTTTTAAAATTTCTTTTCTTCAAATCAAAAAGTTTATACTGAAATATAATAAATTATTAATTAAGAGGCTAGAATTAATACTTCCTATAATTAACAATTATTAAGATTAACAAACTAATCGAGTTAATTTAAATTATTTAAATTATGTTTTGAAAAAAANTCCCATATTATCTCTGAAGTATTTTTATTTTCAATATCTAAATTAAACCATTCATGTCCTCCTCCATCTAAAGTATAGGTTTCAATTAAAGTTGAATTTTGATTGTTTTTATAAGATAAATTTTCAATTCTTATGTAATTATTTGAGGTAATTATTTTTGATTCAGGAGCTAAGTTTAGTTCATTAAACTCCTTCCAAAAATTCACCATTGAGGTCATTGAAGATAAGCCTGGGCCACCATTTATCGGAACATCCTGATCTAATAAACCATGAAAATGAATTATAGGAGTTTTATGCGCGGGAGAACAATTAACAATGGCTTCTTCCATTATTGTTGTTGAAACTCCAGCAAATGCGGCAAAAAGATCACTATTATAGCAAGCAAGAGAGTAAACTAAGAAGCCCCCATTAGAGAACCCTGTTGCGTAAATTTTAGTTTGGTCAATGTTGTAATTGGAAGAAATATCTGATACTAGGGATTCAACAAATCCAAAATCATCAACAGTACTTTTATTTTCAGGAGATTCTAAATTCGAATTCCAATGGGGGGAGCCATTCAAAAGCGCCCCTTGAGGGAAAGCAATTATAAAATTATTTTCGTTTGCTACGGGTATCATTCCAGTTAAAAGGGAATGGCTTGTTGCTGAATCACCAAAGCCATGAAAATTAAGAACTAGTGGTAAAGGGGTCTCACCGTCATATAGCTGAGGAACATGAAGAACATATTCTCTTAATAAACCGTCATGTAATAATTTTGTTGAGTTTATATTTTCTAGAGGGGTCTTGTCATAAGTGTTTTTTTCATTATTACAACTAATGATTATTAAAAAAAATAAAATTAAAATTTTATTCATTTTTTTAAGCTGGCTTTTAGAAAGTAAGAATCAGGAATTTTTTTATTAAAAATAACATCTAATATCAGAAAATCAGTTCCCTTACCATCTTTTAGGACATCTTTATAGTTCATTTTTGTTGGATACCACTTACCTTCTATTTTTTTAATTTCACTGAAAACAGTTTTTTTTAAAAGCTCTCCGCTTTTAGCATAAAGTTCAGATTTCAGTGGGACAAATTGAAGTTTATCAATCAAAACAATCCTCCTAAAGTATGAGACGTTATCGTTTTTAGCTATTAGCTCCATTTTCCAAACAGGTCTATCCTTATAAACCTCTTCAGAAAGAATATTACAAAAATAGATTTCAGATAGTTTTCTTTCTTCCATCATGTCTTCATAAGACAAATCGGAACCCATTACTGATTGTCTTAAAAGGTGTCCAGAAAGTTGAATTATTCTATCAGTTGACGGGGAGTATATCCATAGACGGTCATCAAGCTTTAACATCTTAGTTCCTTTTTCTCTATCCGGGTAAAGATATTCTGTAAAGTTTTTAAATTCACCTTCTGAATACCCTTTAGAACGTATAGTTCTNCTTTTTCTTTTACCATATACAATCATTTCAGAGGTNACTATTTGGGTTTCAGAAAACATATTTTTATCAACTTTCTTNAGAACCTCAAGAGCTTCATTNGATGATGAATTTTGAGAAAATAAAGANNTGCTAGTGATAGTAAATAAAAAAAACAATAAATTTTTCATAAATGTGTATTTCATAATTATTTAGACTTCCAGTTCTTTAAAAAGNNTAGCAGTGCTTCTTTTAAAAATACCTCTTCCCGCAAGGGAAGATCCAAAAAACATAGCCAATAGACCAGGAATAAATCCGATTAAAAAAAGATCATTAGTTACTTTTGCTTTTAAAACAGTTGGAAAAATAACGGCTGAATTACTTAATGCATCCTGAATATCAATTCCAGTTTCTTGCATGTAATAACATGATAATATGCCAAAAAATGTGCCAATAAATGATCCAATTAGTCCGATTATAAATGACTCAAGAAGAAGTAAAAAATAAACATGATTTTTTGACTCACCAATAGCTAGTCTAATTCCAAACTCTTGATATCTTCTTAACCCTCCAATTAGGCCAGTATTCCATAGCACCATTGACATTGCAATCACAAATATTGAGACAAAAATTGAACCAAACGAACCCACTAAATCTATTGTAGNTCCAAGATCATTTTGATTTCTTAGAGACACCATTAAAGGAGCAAATTCGTCATCAGATTCTTTATATGTTTCATTAAAAGCAGATTCGGCTTTTAAAGCNTTACTGTCTTCATAAAAATTAGTTTTNAAATAACCAAGTAGCTCACCTGTACCGTCNCCCATATCTAAAATCTTTTGAGCCATAGTAAAATCTATAATAAAAGTAGACCTATCTANCACNGGGTTTCCAAATCGAATTGTACCAGACATAATAAAAGTTTCAAAAACCATGCTGCCTTCCATTGTTGAACCAAAAAAAGTAACTTCCCTTCCAGGTTTAATATTTAGCTTTTTTGAAAAATCATGACTCAAAAGAATTTCATTTGGCTCCTTTGGAATTGACCCGGATATTAGAGATTTTTTTAATGAAAGACGTTCAATTTCGCCTTTTGAAGNATCAAATAAATTAATGCCTAATCCAAGTCCTGGACCTTGAATAATAGTCTCTCCACTCTCATNAGGGACATCAAGAATACCGCCAAATTTGATCCTTGGAACCCAAGANATATCGGGAAATTTAGAAACTAAATCCTGAGTTATTGATGAGAGTTCCAGCAAGGCCAGGTCAATGGGAATTTGATCTTTATTTTCATAATAAGGCTTTGTCATGACTTTAACATGTCCAGTATCTAAATTTGCATTTGTGGTAAGCATTTCAGAAAGCACTCCTTTTACAAAACCAGTCATAAANACTGTTATAAAAACACCAAGAGATATAACACAAATTGGAATAATGCTTTTAGATCGATCTCGAAGTATNCCCTTAATTATAAATTTTATCATTGAAGTTTGCCTTTTAATGCAAGAACAGGATTCATTTTTGAAATTTTTCTGGCTGGAAGAAAACTGACAATTGTAGAGCTAATGACTACTAAAAAGACAGTCCCAAAAATTAATTTTAATCCATACAAGGGATAAATAAANTCAGACATTGCAATGCCTACCTTTTGGTCAGCAGGGGGAACCGGAAATCCTTCTACNGCTAAAAAATAAAAGAGGGGGAGTCCATAAATACTCCCAAAAAGCAGAGCAAAAAAACTATATAAGCTACCTTCTATAGTAAATAATTTCACAACTCTTTTCCTTGTCATCCCGAGGGCAATTAATGTACCAATTTCTTTTTGTCTTCTAAAAATAGACAAAACTTGTGTATCAAAAATAGCCAGAAGGGCAATACCAAGAAGAAGAATATAAACTATGGCCTGTTGAGATTTTTTGGCATCAACTAGATCAGTGATTACTTTTAATAATGTTTCTTTAGATTTAAATTCCCATCCAGAAATTTTTGAATGTTGGTATAAATCGTTAGCGATAAAGAATGTAGCTTCATTATTAAAACCCGTCATTTCCCATAAAGTATCAAGGGACATCCATATTTGTCCTGCGTCAATAGTTGGTACATTAGAATCAAAAATATCGATAACAGTAATTCTGTTTGCATCAAAAGTCCCATTTTTATCTCTCCATCTAATTAAAACTTCATCGCCTATGGAAATGTTCGCTGATTCTGCCATTCTTTTTCCAATAAGAGCAGGAAATTTTGAGAGGTTAGCAGAAATTTTTGCAGTAGGGATTTTAATGGACTTTTGATCTTTGGGTATCCCATTAATCTTTATTGACATCATTCTTCCGTCCGGGTAAATGGTAGCTTGATGAACTAGAATAGGAGTTAAATTATTTGCATTATCAGGAATCTGAGCATGCCCGTCAAGAATTGAAAAAGAATCTAAGGGGTCATAATTTTCATTTAATAAGTGTCCACTTCCATATTCCCACTCAACAGAGTCTTTTTTTGCCTGAGCATCCCATCCGTCCATAAGGCTGTTAAGAAGAATTATTACAACAAAAGAAATGGAGAGGACGAATAAGTTTAAGAAAGTTCTAAGCTTTGCCCCTAGGAGGTTTTTTATGGAAAGCCTGAATTCTAACATTGTTGATTATTTTTTAGTTTCTTTTTCAATATTGCCATCTTTTAAAATAATAGTTCTGTTAAGATATTTCATCACCTTTTCATCGTGAGTAGAAAAAATAAAAGTAGTGCCGAGTTCTTTATTTATTTTTTTCATGGTTTTTAAAATACTATGAGCATTCTCAGCATCTAAATTGGCGGTAGGTTCATCTGCAAGTAAAATTTTAGGTTTTTTCACAATCGCTCTAGCTATTGCCACTCTTTGGCTTTCCCCACCTGATAACTTGTCTGGTTTTTTATCTTTGTGATTTTCAAGACCAACCCACTTAAGGGCCTGAAGGACTAACTTATTTCTTTCATCCTGAGAAAAGTTTTGAAGCAGTAAGGCAAATTCAACATTTTCATATACAGTATAAACAGGAAGAAGGTTGAATACTTGAAAGATAAAACCAATATTATAATTTCTTAATCGGGCAGATTCAGAATGATTTAATGAGGAAATGTTTTTTTCTAAAACAATTGCTTCTCCAATGGAGGGAGAGTCTAAAGATCCAATAATATTTAAAAGTGTTGTTTTACCAGACCCGCTAGGACCAACAATTCCTGTAAATTCACCTTCACCAAAAGATAGATTTATTTCTTTCAGGGCATAAAAAGGTTTCCCAGCTATATTATAGCTCTTGGATAAATTTTTAAGACTTATAATTTCCCTATTCATTTAGTGATTATAAATAAGCATTATTCTTATGGATGGGCCAGTAAAGGTATTTAAAATTTCATTAGTCTGAAAGTTTTGAACGCTCTCAGGGTTATAAGTTCCAATCAAGAATCCAGTCAGCTTATTAAATGAATGTTTGTAATTTATAGCAAATGTATTTTTACTTGACTCCCATTGATGATAAAAAAACGTATTAATATTTCCAAAATAGCTTATAGGGTATGAAAAACTAAATGCACTTATATAATTAGTATTTTCGTTATCAATTTTATTTTCACCATAGCTTGTGTAAAAATGTTCCGCAACCATAGTTAATCCATTTCCTATATTAAAAGTATAATCAGCGCCTAAGGTAAGTAAGAGTTGTTTTGTGAATGGTCCTATTTTTTTGGCTCTTTTAATATAAGAACCCTCAAACCAAAGCCCAAATCCAACATCTACTTTAGCATCAATACCAACTCTATTTTCTGGGTTTTTTTTGAAAGGATTTAATATTTTGAACTCATCGAAGGTGGTAATTCTTTGATGAAAAGAAATACTTACCTCTCCTTTATCTATTATACTTTGAAATCTTCCGCCAAACTCTGGGCTCTTGTCATAGCTACTAATAATATCCAATCCTCTCATTCTAGAATTACCGTAAAGGCCCCAAAGCCATAAGTTTGAATTATTATTAAAATAATAGCGCATTAAAACTCCATTGACTCCATAAGTTAAGCCCTGAGGATCTCGGGGATCAATTTCATTAAACCATTGAAGGGGTCTTAATAAAAGCGCAGAGCCAAAATCTATCTTTTGAAGACCGATCCTTACTTCAAAAGTTTTATAAATGTATCTAACCCAAGCTCTATAGGATTTTATTAAATTTTCTGAAAAATTTGATTTTGGTGAGATATAAGTTTTTGAGAAACTGAGGTTAGCAGAGGCTAAAAAAGAAATGGATGAAATACTATCCATATTATTTTTATAATTTAGTTCAGGGACATACCTTCCTCCTAAATAAATATTGTTGCCTTTCTCAAGGTTAAATTTAGTTTGAGCGCTAAGTTCTCCATCAAAATAAAAACTTTTATTTTGTGTAAAAACATTAAAACTTAACAGCAAGAATAATAGAGAAAGAGGTGCTTTATTCATTTATTTTCAAAGGTAATTAAAACAGGAAAATGATCAGAAATGAAGTTGGAGTTTTTCATTTTGTCGTCAATATGAACATATGATAAAACTTTAATGTTTTTTGTAAAAATATAGTCAATTCTGTTTTTGTCTAACTTTTGTTTTGAACTAAAACCATTAAAAGTTCCAAATGGGCCTTTTAGGCTTTTTTTTGAAACAGTCAGCCCATCTTCAAAATAGGTTTTTATTTTAGTTATAGGTAAAGTTTCAGGATAACTATTAAAGTCACCCATTAAAATCACATTGTCCTTATTTGAAACTAGAGTTTTTATTTTTTTAATAATTAAAAAGGCAGAGTTTTTTTTAGATTTTTCGCCAATATGATCAAAATGCGTGTTGAAAACCCATAGTGTGTTTTGTGAAGATTTATATCTGAGTTTTACATATGAGCATATTCTTTTATGGGCAGCATCCCATCCTATAGATGGATTATTTGGCGTTTCAGATAACCAGAAAGTATTACTTTCAATTAAATCAAACTTTTTTGAATTAAACAGGATCGGAGAAAACTCACCTTTTTCTTTTCCATCCCCTCTTGCTACGCCAATCTTATTGAATTCACTATTATTTTTAATTAAAAAGGTTAATTGTGAAAGAAGTACTTCCTGAAATCCAATAACATCAGGATCGTGTTTTTTAAGTAAACCTACTAATTCTTTTTTCCTATTTTCCCATTGGTTTACTCCGTCATTTTTCGTTGCATATCTTATNTTAAAAGACATTGCTTTTGAAATGTCTTGACCAAATCCTTCAGTGGATAAAGAGAATAATAACATAAAAATTAATTTTTTATACAAACCCCTTTTATTTTTTTTTAATTACAGCTACCCAATCTTTATGAATCTCATAAGGAGGCTTCCCAATTCTTTTAAACCCTCCTCCAGATATTGATGTAATTGATCCGTTTTCNATTTCTCCACCAATCCTTGGATTAAACCAAGCTATTGAATAATTAANTTTATTATTTAATAGTTTAACCTCAAAGNTATTTGATTTAGAGGGGAAATATATTAAATAAAGATCATCTTTTTTAGATAAACAAAAGGAATATGGGGTTTTAACTAATTCGTTAGTACTTTCCATTTTTTCTAGAGGGAATTGACTTATGAATTTAGTTGCTATTGATGATTGATCCCACCATAAATCTCGTGATCTAAAGTCTTCACATGTCAAATCAGCATTAGGGAATTTCCATCCAAAATACCATTCTACGCCACCGGCTCCTGCAAGCAGCGAGCCCCATAAGGCAAGATGTCTAATTGTGTCGTGTTTTATATCGAAGGCATCAGGTAAAACTCCTTTCCAGTGAGGCCCTATTTCATCCATATTAACTATCCATTTCTTATCTGAATTAATTGATTTATTTATCCAAAACTTAATTCTAGAATTAACTTTTTTGGGATCAGCTATTTGCATTGATGCTCCATCATATGAGTTTTCCCCTAAAAGGGGGGTTAAGTATAAATCCTGGTGATGATCATTTGAATGGGAATGTAAAAAAACAATCGGATTATAAGGATTTATGGATTTTAGATAATCACCCATTTCAATTCTTTGTTCGTCAGTTTGACCAATTGGAGTCCAATCTGCTGGCCCATTTTCTTCACCCATATTCCATATGATTCCCAGGTGATGACCAAATCTAGCCGAAAGTTCGCGTAAGTATAATTTTCTTTGAACTTCAGTGTCTCCGTTATCCAGCAAAGTCTCATTTTCAGTTTCCTGAGTTAATAAATGAATCAAAATTCCTTTTTTTTGCATGTGATCGAAAAGAATTTCCCATTGATCCAATTTGCTGCAATCAAAGCGGTAACGTTCATTATGATTACTGTAAGGCCAAACATCTTTACCATCAGCTTGAATATTAAGGGTAATCATATAAATGGAATTTATTCCTTTATTAGCCAAATAATTTACTGCTCCTAAAATTGCCTTTCCTTTGTTTTTTTTCCAAAGAGGATCATCAATTTTCCAGTCACCGATATGACTTTTATAATCATGAATTTTCATTTCAGGATTTGATTCTCCCTCTCTGTTTTGGATTTGATACCTATATGTTTGATCG
>NHJR02000033.1 GCA_002169155.2 Flavobacteriaceae bacterium TMED220 | reverse complement strand
CAATAATTTGAATATCATCAAATTTTATTTTTCCTCTTACGTTTAAATCTATAACTTTTTTAATTGCATCAATAATTTGTAATTTGAGTTCACTTTTGTGAAAAATCAAGCTAACTTCTCTTCCAGGCGAGGGGTTTTTGAACTTTTTTATTTTACCTTTTTCTTTTAAATTAATATTTTTAGAGTTTAAATATGGAATTATTGTTATTCCAAGACCTTCATTTGCTAGATTAACTAAGGTTTCAAAACTTCCACTTTCAAGTTTAAAATTCTTTTTTTTTGTTTCATGACTCATGGAACAAAAATTTAGAACCTGATTTCTCAGACAATGTCCATCCTCAAGAATTAGAATTTCTTCATTTTCAATATCATCATTTGATAAAAATTTTAGATTTGACAAATGATGATTATTTGGAATATAACCCACAAAAGGTTCATAATAAAGAGGGTATTCAATAATTTTTTCATTTTTAAGTGGGGTAGATACAATTCCACCGTCAAGTTTTCCTGAATTTAAGTTCTCAATTATAGTATTTGTATTGAGTTCTTGAATTATAAGATTTACATTTCTATGTTTTTTTAAAAAATCATTTAAAAAAATAGGGAGAATCGTGGGCATTATAGTTGGTATAATTCCAAGTTTAAAATCTCCTGCAACAACCCCTTTTTCCCTATCAATTGTATCTTGCATTCGATTGGATTCAATCATAATTCTTTTAGATTGATTTAATATTTTTTGACCAATCCTTGTAAGGATTATAGGTTTTTTATTTCTATTAAAAATTTTAACCCCCAATTCCTCCTCTAATTTTTGAACCTGCATACTAAGTGTAGGCTGAGTAACATTAGACATTTTTGCTGCAATAGTAAAATTACCATATTCAGCAACNGCAATCATGTATTGAATCTGAGTAAGTGTCATCGTTTTTANCTATGCANTTTTAAAATTAATAAATAATTCTTATAAAAAATTATTTTAATATCTCAATTTTTTTAATTAAAATATTTTNNATTGGAGCCTCTCGNTTGTCTGTTGGTTGATTTGATATTTTATCAACAACATCTAATCCTTTTATCACTCTTCCAAATGCAGTATATTTTCCATCTAAATGATATGCTCCATTTTTTTTTACAACAATGAAAAACTCAAAAGGTGAAGCTAATTTGTGAGGATTCTTTATTTCACTGCTTGGCATTGAAACTATNCCCCTATGATGTTTAATTTTTTTATCTGTATCTGGCGGGAGTAAATATCTTCCAATTGATGATCTTTTTTTNGAGGTATTAAAATTATCAGAATTTCCCCCTTGAATTATAAAGTCCTTTACAACTCTATGAAAAAAAGTTTTATCNAAATACTTNTGTTTNGTTAAATATATAAAATTAGCTCTGTGATATGGAGTNCTGTCAAATAATTCAATTTCGATTTCACCGAAATCAGTTTTAATTTTTACATTTTTCTCAGGATTATTTTTTCCATATTTATATAAAAAAGGTATTGCATTTTTTTTATTAAGAAGGAAAAGTGAATCTTTTTTAATTTCTTTNTTTTTTATTTCTTTTTTAATTAAGTTAAATTTATCTTCTTTTTTGTTGTTAGAGNTACAGCTATTTAAAANAAATATTAATATTAAACACAAAAGCTTTTTCATTATAATTTGAAATATAAAGAG
Source organism: Flavobacteriaceae bacterium TMED220 (assembly GCA_002169155.2). Classification (GTDB taxonomy): domain Bacteria; phylum Bacteroidota; class Bacteroidia; order Flavobacteriales; family Flavobacteriaceae; genus TMED220. The sequence continues at coordinate 27,028 of NHJR02000033.1, read as the reverse complement.
TTTATTGAATTTATTATAAAAATAAAAGATTTTAATCTAAAGGGTAAACTTGCTCACAAAAAGATGGCCCCTTACAANAGAATTAGTGAAAATGAACAAAATAAANTCAATAATTTNANATATAAAGAGGCAGCTGTTTTAATTTTGATTTATCCATCTGATAAAGGTGTTCCAAGTTTTGTGTTAATAGAAAGATCTATATCAAGCGGTGTCCACTCCGGACAAATTAGTTTGCCAGGAGGGAAAAAAGAAAAAAATGATAAATCTTTTTGGGATACATCAATTAGGGAAACNAATGAGGAAATTGGNGTAAATCTATCNAAAATNAATTTCNTAAAAAAAATGTCTTGTGTATATGTTCCACCAAGCAATTTTATGATATATCCATTTATTGGGTATTTAGATAAATGTCCATTTTTTAATATGCAAAAAGAAGAAGTTCAAAATATTTTTGAAATTAATATTTTAGATCTTTTAAAAAATAAAAATAAAAGTTTTAGNGAGGTTAGGTCAAAATANATGNATAANAANATTAAGGTGCCAGTTTATAANTTTATGNATAAAATTNTTTGGGGTGCGACAGCAATGATTTTGTCAGAATTTGAATTATTTATTTCCGATAATTTAAAGAAAAAGTATATTTGAATTTATTATTATGAAATTAATTAAGAGAAATCCTTTTGGACACAATCTTTTTTTAAAAAAAATGCTAATTCGATATATGGGTTACTTAACTCATAGACGTCACAGAGGTTTTAATGATTTAAAAATTGAAGGGTCTGAAATAATTAAAAGTCTTCCAGATAAAAACGTATTATTTGTATCAAATCATCAAACATATTATGCTGACGTTGTGGCTATGTTTCATGTTTTTAACGCAAGTTTAAGTGGAAGGAATAATTCTATAAAAAACGTTGGGTATTTATGGAAGCCTAAGTTAAATATTTATTATGTGGCTGCAAGAGAGACAATGAAATCAGGTTTACTTCCAAGGCTTTTATCATATGCAGGTTCTGTTTCAATTGAGAGAACATGGAGGGATGGCCAAAATGAAGTTAATCGGAATGTAAAAATGAGTGATATTTCTAATATTGGCAAAGCATTAAAAGATGGTTGGGTTATTAGTTTTCCCCAAGGAACAACAAAACCCTTTTATCCGATAAGAAAGGGAACTGCACACATAATAAAAAGATACAAGCCAAAAGTAGTTCCAATTGTTATTGATGGTTTTAGAAGATCATTTGACAAAAGAGGCATATCAATTAAAAAAAAGGGTATCGTTCAGTCTATGAAAATTAAGTCTCCATTGAAAATTGATTATGAAAATGAAGAAATAAATTCTATAATTGAAAAGATTCAATATTCAATCGAACAGCACCCATCTTTGAATAAAGTATCAAAAAAATAAAAAGCTAGTCTTTGATTGTTACAGTTCTTAAAACTTGATTAAAAGGACCAGGAATTATATTAAAATCAGAATCAACTAACTTTAAATCAATAGTTACATCTCCTAGGGGTAGACCATTAATTACATGAGGAACCCACTCATCAATTACAAATTCAACTCCATTTATAGTCGCTATGACTTTATTCCCTTTTTCTGAAAGTTCAGTATTAAAGATAAAAAAATCTAATAAGAGGTTTTCACCATCTTTTTTTGAATATATTCCTTTGGGTCTACTATAAATTAAAATAGGAGAGTCCATATTAATATCAAAAGAATCATTTGTGTTATTTCCTACTTGAATTTTTTTAACTACAAAAGAATTTTTATTTTTTACTGATTCATGATATGATCTACTTAAAAAAGCTACTAGATGGTTAACTCCATCGGGAATCTTTTTTTTAAATTTTGATTCATAATGGGCTGAATAAGGTTCATTATTTATAATAAAGTGAATGTGTTGTCCTTTACCAGAATTTGCAAGCTTTTTTGCATTTGGACTATCAGTTTGTGCTCCAAGTTGGTAATTATCGACAGCAAAATTAAATTCAACTTCACTTCCATTAATAATTTTCATTTTTTTTGGTTCTTCAAGAATTAATGAAGCATCAGAATATGATGGAGAGTCATTTAATTTATTCAAAGTTATTTCAGGTTTTTTAAATTTATCATTTGCATTTTCAATTAATAAATCATTTTTGATTTTTTCAATTTGAGATTTAACATAACCAGGTGTCCCCTCAATAGTATTTACTACTTTATATTCCTCACCATCCCCTTTGGAAAAAGTTGTCAAAGTAGCAATACTTGTTGAATCATTTATTTTTTCAATCTCAACCTCAAATTCAATTTTTTTATTTTTTTGACTATTTTCTGCGCAAGAATAAAAGACTACACAGAAAATTAAAACTTTATAAAGNATATTTTTTTTCATTTTATAGCTAAATATTTAAATAAATATCTTACAAAGTTAGTAATTTAAACTTTTATTTAAATGTTAATATGTTAAGAAGTTTTAACTATTTAATTTTAATTTCATTTGTTCTAGGTTGTAAAACTTCCTACTTAACAAAGCCTTTTGATTATTCTGAACTTCCTAACAAGCCTTATTATGAGAAAAAAGAATCTTGGGCAGTAATTCCTGGGGCGTACCCTGATGAACTTAAAGTTTTTGAAGATTTTAATAAAAATGAAGATGTAGATATTTTTTATATCTATCCNACAATTTTTACTAATCCAAAGTTAAGTGANTGGAATGCAGATGTTTTTGATGCTGACATAAGAAAAGATATAATTTCAACTGCTATTAAGTACCAAGCTTCTTGTTTTTCTTCAGTAGGTAACTTATATGTTCCTTTTTATCGCCAATCTCATTACAGATCATTTATTGATTTAAATAAAAATCCAGATAATTATAAATCTTGGGAAATAGCTTATAATGATATTGAAAATGCATTTGTTTATTATTTAAATAATTATAATAACGGTAAGCCTATTATTATTGCCTCTCATAGCCAAGGAAGTCTTTTGGCGCGAAGAATATTAAAAAAATTTTTTGATGGAAAACCACTTCAGAATAGACTAATTGCCGCATATATTCCAGGTATAAAGATTTTAAAAGAAGATTTTACTGAAATTAAATTAATGACAAATCCTGAACAATTTGGAGGATTTGTCAGTTGGAATACTTACAAGAGAAATAAGTTACCTAAAAATTATGATTTGTGGTATAAAGGTGGCGTTACATCTAATCCAATATCATGGGATAGTCAAAAAAAAATTGATAATGAATTCCATTTAGGATTACTTTATTTTGATAATAAAATATATCCAAAAAGTTTGAAAATTGAGTTAATTGATGGAATGGTTTGGACTACAATTCCTAAAGTCCCCAATAGATTTTTTATAATTTTAGCATCTTTTCTAACAAAAAAGGGTAAAGACTTTCACTTTGCAGATATAAATTTATTTTGGGAGGATATTAAGCAGAATTCAATTGTTAGAATAAATAAATGGAAAGAAATAAATCAAATCAAATAATTTATTTAAGCATTTTTTTTATTTTGTGAAAATATTTACAACAATTATAAAAGTAATCTAAAATCGAATGAAAAAATCAAACAAATCAAGAAGGAATTTCATAAAAAATGGAATTTTAGCTTCTTCATTAACTATTATACCTAGAAATGTGCTTGGTGGAGTTGGCTTTATTTCACCTAGTGATCAGTTAAACATTGCATCAATTGGTGCTGGAGGAAAAGGAAGATCAGATATATTAAATGCATCTGTAAACGGTAGAGAGAGGGTAATTGCCCTATGTGATATTGATAAAAACGGTAAACACGGGGTTTTAGCTTCAAGAAAAAAATTTTCTAAGGCAAATTTTTATTTTGATTTCAGAAAGTTATTAGATAAGGAAAAAGACCTTGATGCTATAACTATTTCAACTCCCGATCATACTCATGCTTCAATTGCTATGGAAGCCATGAAAAGAGGAATTCATGTTTATATTCAAAAACCTTTAACTCATAATATTAAGGAAGCAAGATTATTAACTGAAAAAGCTAGAGAATTGAAGATAGTTACTCAAATGGGAAACCAAGGCGCCTCAAATCCATCTCAGATTAAAGTTAAAGAATGGATTGATAAAGGATTAATTGGTTCTGTTTCTGAAGTTAAAGTATGGACAAATAGACCAGTATGGCCTCAAGGAATTGTAAGACCTAAACCAGCTCCAGAAAAATTACCTGATGAATTTAATTGGAACCAATGGTTAGGTCCTGCTCCATTCACTGAATTTAACCCTAATATGCATCCTTTTAATTGGAGAGGTTGGTGGGATTATGGTACTGGTGCTTTGGGAGATATGGGATGTCATATTATAGATATTCCTTTTAGAGCTTTAGAACTGCGTTATCCTACAGCAGTTGAATGTAGTGTTGGCAATGTTTTTACTAAGATGTGGGAGGCTGAATATATCCCTGAAGGGTGTCCACCTTCATCTTCTGTAACAATTGATTTTGATTCTACAGATAAAAATAAGACACCATTAAAAATGGTATGGACAGACGGAGGTATTAGACCCTCACATCCTGATATAATTCCTCCAGATGAAGATTTAGGTGAAAAAGGAGGTGGAAATGGAGTTATGATGATTGGTGATAAGGGAATTATAACAACTGGTACATATGGAATGGGACCTAAATTATATATTAAGGGAGGTGAAACCATTTCATACAAAGCTCCAATTGATTTAAATCCCGAACCGGAATTTGGACATCAAAGAAAATGGATTGACGCTATTAAAGCTGGATTTAATAGTAATGAACATAAGGCGCTGACTTCCTCATTTGACTATGCTGGACCACTTACCGAAACTGTTTTGATGGGTAATATTGCAATTAGAACATATTTATTGAGAGAGGGTAAAGGGAGAAGTATGAATTATTATGGTAGAAAGAAGTTACTTTGGAATGGAAATAAAATGGAAATTACAAACCTTAAACAAGCTAATCAGTTTGTGACAAGAAATTACAGAAAAGGGTGGGAGTTATAATGTTATGGTTTTAGTTACTGGAGGATTAGGATATATTGGCTCTCATTCTGTCATATCACTAATAAATAGTGGTTTTGAAGTTATAATTGTTGATGACCTTTCGAATTCGAGTTTATCTGTTTTGGATAATATTAATAAAATTACTGGTAAGTCTATTATTTTTGAGAAATTAAACTTATGTAATGGAACCCTGGTTAATAATCTTTTTGATAAATATCCAAAAATAGATTGTATAATGCATTTTGCAGCTTTTAAATCTGTAAGTGAAAGTGTTTTGAATCCATTAAAATATTATAAGAATAATTTATATTCATTAATTAATATTTTGGCTCAGGTTGAGAAAAAAAAAATCAAACATTTTATTTTTAGTTCTTCATGTACTATTTATGGTGAATCAATTAAACTCCCAATTACTGAAGAAGAATCTTTTAAAACTCCGAAATCACCCTATGGTTATACCAAACAAATTGGAGAAAGAATTATTAAAGATTTGGTTTTTAAAAATACTGAAATCAAATCAATTTCATTAAGATACTTTAATCCTATCGGAGCTCATGAATCTATATTAATTGGTGAAAACCCTTTAGATAAACCTCAAAATTTAGTTCCAATGATTACTCAAACTGCCATTGGAAAATATCCATTTTTAAATATTTATGGGAATGATTACAAAACTAGAGATGGGACATGTATAAGGGACTACATAAACGTTATGGATTTAGCAGATGCTCATGTTTCAGCACTATCTAAATTAATAAAAATGAATTCCTCCTTCTATGATGTTTATAATGTTGGAACAGGAAAAGGGACGAGTGTTTTAGAGGTTATTGATCTTTTTGAAAAATCTAACAATTTAAAATTAAATTACAAATTTTCTGATAGAAGGGATGGTGATGTTGAATCTGCCTATGCTTCATGTGATAAAATTAATAAAGAATTAAATTGGATGGCTAAGTATTCACTTGAAGATTCATTGATTTCAGCATGGAATTGGGAATGTAAAATAAATAGTAAAAATTAAATTTATATATTTAAAAAAATATTTATTATGAAAAATTCAGGAATTAACAGAAGAAACGCCATAAAAGGCTTAGCTGCCGGAACTTCTGCAGCTTTTTTTTCAAATAGTATGATAAATTCAATAAATGCCAAAGAAAAAATGAATAATTTAAAGTTGAAAGGAAATATTAAACAATCGGTTTGTTCGTGGTGTTTTCCTATGTTATCACTTGAAGAATTAGCAATTGAAGGAAAAAGAATGGGCCTTATGGGTATTGACTTAGTTAATCCTAAAGGTTTCTCAACTTTAAAGAAACATGGTTTAGAATCTACTTTATCAACTCCTGAAAAGTATAGTCTCTCTGAAGGTTGGAATAAAAAAGAAAATCATAACGGACTAATAGAAACGTATTCAAAAGTGATCGATGTAGTAGCAGATGCTGGTTATAAAAGTTTATTTTGCGCAAGCGGTAATACTTTTGGAATGGATATTGAGATTGGAATTAAGAATTGTGAAATTGGTATAAAAAAAATATTGTCTAAAGCTGAAAAGAGAAATGTGACTTTAGTAATGGAATTATTAAACTCTAAAGTTAATCATCCTGATTATATGCTAGATAAATCTGAAATAGGTATAGAACTTTCCAAAAAAATTGGTTCTGAAAACTTTAAACTCCTATATGATATTTATCATATGCAAATTATGGAAGGTGATATTATTAGTACTATTAAAAAAAACCATCAGTATTTTGGACATTATCATACTGCAGGTGTACCTGGAAGAAATGAATTAAATAAAAATCAAGAACTTTATTATCCTGCAATAATGGATGCCATTTTGAGTACAGGTTTTACAGGTTATGTGGCTCAGGAATTTATGCCTAAAGGTAAAGATCCAATTAAGTCACTTGAGGATGCAGTTATTCTTTGTGATGTTTAAATTACTTCAAAGTGTCCTGCTGATTCCATTCCTCCTNCAATAGTTGGAGCGGTTGTTTTATTAAAAGTACCTCTTTAGTTTTTTCCAATTGATAATCTTGCTATAGATATAATTAAGGCATCCCTCATTTAATTATTTTTAATATCAATTTCCCTAGTTTTTTTCCATTGAATAGTTTTAGAAAAATTTCATGAAAGTTTTCAATTCCTTCATAAATATCTTCTTTACTTTTTATCTCTCCTGAAACAATCCATTTTTCAATTTGTTCCATTGCAATTTTATATCGATCAGCATAATCAAAAACTATCATCCCTTTTATTGATGCTCTATTTACCAATAAAGAAAGATAGTTTTTTGGACCAATTGGATTTTTATTATATTGAGAGATTGCTCCACATAAAACTACCCTTGCATTTTTTCTTAAGAAAATTAGAGCAGAATCTAGAATTTCTCCTCCTACATTGTCAAAAAATACATCAATGCCATTCGAACAATTTCTTTTTATTCCATTAATTAAGTTTTCATTCTTGTAGTCAATTGCCCCATCAAATCCAAGTTCATTAATAATATAATCACATTTATTTTTCCCTCCTGCGATTCCAATAACCTTACATCCTTTAATTTTTGCAATTTGGCCAACAATGCTTCCAACAGCTCCTGCTGCACCTGAAACAAGAACAGTCTCATCCTTTTTTATTTTTCCTTCGTCAAGAATACCAAAATATGCAGTCATTCCTGGCATGCCTAACGTACCAATATATCTTTCAGGTGGAGATTTTTTTACATCTACTTTATAAAAACCTAAACCATCAGAAATTGTAAATTCTTGTACACCTCCCCATCCAGAAACAAATGTTCCTAGTTCAAAACTCTTATTTTTTGACTTGATAATCTCTCCAACGGTTCCTGCCCTCATAACTTCTCCAATTTGGACAGGAGGGATGTACGATCTTGAACTATTAATCCATCCTCTCATAGCTGGATCAAGTGATAAAAAATAATTTTTTATTAATATTTCACCTTCATTAATTTCACGTAAGCTATTTTCCTCCAAAGTCCATGTTTCAGGTTTTGGAAGTCCTTCAGGTCTTTTTGCAAGTTTTATTTGTTTGTTTAGTAAAGTCATTTTTTTAATTTAGTAATTAGGTTTTTTATTCTATATCTAGAGGAAGGTTCCCACCAAATCTTAAGAATTTCATTGAGCTCATTTTCATCATTATAATTTAACTTAGACAAAAGATTAGATCTCAGCTTTTTTTTAGCAAACTTATAAATGTTGAAATCTCCTTTTAACATTTCATCCATCTTTTTTTCAGCATTAGTAATCACTAAATCTTTTTCACTTAATTGATCCACTAACCCATATTTTAAAGCTTCTATTGGAGACAACAAGGATCCTTGTAAGGTAAGTTTAGATGAAATTGCATCACCTAGAACAAAACTGTATGAATCAATCATACGTTGCGAAGGGGGAACTCCAACAGAAACTTCATTTAAACCAATTTTAAATTTTTTATCATCTGCCATTATTCTGTAGTCACTTGGTATAGCAAGTAAAGTTCCACCAGCAGGAGCATATCCGTTTATAGCAGAAATATGAATTTTAGTAAAGGAGTTTAGTTCTATAAAAAGACGTCCAAAATCTTTAAAAAATTTTTTAATCTGTATTTCATCATATTCAAAAAGCTCTATAATATCTAAACCTACTGAAAAAAAATCTGGTTGTCCAGTAATTATAATTCCTTTAACAGAGTCATCATCTTCTAATAAATTAATGGCTTTAGATAATTCATCCACCATCTCTTGATTAATTGGATTTGCTCTTCCTCTTTTCAATTCAATTATTGAATAATTTGGCTTGGAAATTAAATTAATATAACTCATTTAAAAAAAGATATTTTTTGTTTTTATATTTAGTCATTTAACCATTTCGGCTTTCTTTTTTCTCTAAAAGCTTTTAATCCTTCTTCAGCATCTTTAGACTTCATTGTTTTTTGAAGCATTTCATATAAAAATTGATGGTCATTAGATTTATTGGTAATTGAATCAAAAGCCTCCATCCCAATATTAATTGCTTTAGGAGAATTAGAAACTATTTCCTGAATCCATTTGTCTATTATGTCATCAATATTATTCCTGTTAGCAATCACGGAAATCAGCCCCCATTTTTTTGCTTTTTTAGATGTAATATTAAAACCTCTAATACACCAGTCAATTACATTTCTTGGAGTCATTACCCTTAGAAGAGATGCCATAACTTGCATAGGGAAAAGTCCTCTTTTTACTTCAGGTAATCCAAAACTAATATTCTCCAATGCGACAGCGTAAGTGCTGTTCGCAACAATTAAATGTCCCCCTGCATAAACATCACCAGTTATTTTACTAATAATTGGTTTGTAACATTTGCTAAATATTTCACCAATGAGAACTTTTTCTTTTGGTTTTGGAACAGTTGAATTATGTATATCAATTTTACCTTTTATTGCGTTTAAATCTAGACCTGAACAAAAAACATCACCATTTGCTTGAATAACAATTACTCTTATATACTTTGAGATTTTTGCATACTCCATGATTAATGCAATTTCATTTATCATTTGTGGGTGTAATGCATTTTTTTTATCAGTTCTATTTAGAGTTATTGTTAAAATGTGATTTTTAATTTTATAAATTATAAAATAAAAATTATAGGATTTGATTTTGTCTTTTGTTAATTCTTTTGAGTCAAATAATCTCATAAATTAAAATTTTTTAAAGCTTCTTAATAATGTTGAATGTAAAAGGAAAAAATGTGTTTAAACTCAAATAATATATAGTTTATTTTTTTATAATTTACGTAAATTTAATAAAACCTAATAATCTTTTTTAGCTATCATAATTATAATGGATTATGGTTAAAAAAAAATAAAAATGTATACATAAATAAACTTTATTTAAATTTTATTGTCTTAGTAATTAGTGTAAATTTTTTTAATGGCTAAAGTGATATATTTTTATTATTTTAATTCATCTTTGGTATCTTTACTAAATAATATTAACTTGAAATGTTTTAAAAAAGTAAATTGAATTTTTTTAAGATCAATTTTTTTATTGAAATACTACCAAAACTAACCAAAACAAAAAACCAATTAATTTAAACTAAAACTATATGAAAACAAATCTATTTAAACGAGGATTAATGTTCATGTCAATGTTATTTTTCGTNAGTTACGTTCACTCTCAGACAACCGTTAGCGGTTCTGTCAGTGACTCAGAAACACAAGAACCTTTGCCAAGTGCTAATGTTGTAATTCAAGGGACTTCTGAGGGAACTTTTACAGATTTTGATGGTAATTTTACCCTCGAGACTGATATGGAACCTCCGTTTTCACTTGAAATAAGTTCAGTAGGATTTGCTGTTCAAATCATAGAGGTTACTTCATCTAATCAATCTGTAAATGCTCAATTAAATTTTGGACAAAATTTACAGGAGATAATTGTTTCAGCATCAAGAAAAAAGCAGAAAATTCAAGAAGCCCCTGCATCAGTATCAATTATTAGTCAAAGGGATATTGAAAATTCCTCANCAGTTGTTGATCCTGTTAGGATTTTACAGAATATACCTGGTGTTACCTTGCAACAAAACTCAGCAAACTCTTTAAATTTAGAGATGAGGGCTGGGTCAGGTCTTTTTGGGACATCAACTTTTGCTTTACTTGATTATAGATATTTAGTTACTCCTGCTGCTGGATCATTTTTAAGCTATCAAAGTGGAATATCTAATTTAGATATTGAAAGAGTAGAGGTAGTTAGAGGTTCAAACTCAGCGTTATATGGTCCTGGTGTGACTTCTGGAGTCGTTCATTTTTTGTCCAAGAGTGCAATTGATAGACCAGGGACAACAGTTGAATTATTTGCTGGTGAATTAAATACTTTAGGATATGGACTTCGCCACGCTTATTCAAACGATTCAAAAACTTTTGGTTACAAAATAAATATTAATTATAGTAAAGGAGACGATTTCACATTGGATGTTGTTGAAGATGCAGCTGCAATAGCTGGTTATGCTACAAGCGTTTATAATCCAGCTATTGGTACTGATGGTAAAGTTGATGCGCAAACACTTGGTACTCTTCTTTTAGGCCCTTCGGATCTGGATCCAGATGGTGATGGTAATCCGTTAATTGATAAGTATAAGAATTATTCAGCTAATGCACATCTTGAATTTAGACCTAATGATGATACTGAATATGTTTTATCAGCAGGTATGGCTAACGGTGGTGGACTATTCTTTAGTGATTTAGGTCCTGGTTACACTCAAGGTAATGATTATTGGTATCAGGCAAGAATGCAAAGAGGAGGTTTATTTTTTCAGGCTTATCATAACTATAATGACGGAGGTAGTCCTTCTGCGCCAACTTTTGTTTATGGTACTGGACTTGCTCAGATAGCTGAAAGGAGTAATACAGAAGTTCAACTTCAGTATGCTTTTGATTGGGGAAAGTCAGATTTTATAATTGGCGGTGATTACAGGAATATTGTTTCTAAATCAAAAAACACTTTGTATGGAGCAAATGATGCTGACGATCCATTTAGTATAAGTGGTTTCTATATTCAAGGTGAAACACCATTATCTGACAAACTTAGTTTGACTTACGCGGGTAGATATGATAAGTTTAATTTTTTAGATGATTCTACTTTTGCGCCAAGAATTGCATTAGTTTATAAGGCCAGTCCGAAACATACTTTTAGGGCTTCGTATAATAAGTCTAATGCTAGTGTTGCTGCTTTACAGCAATATGTTGATTTTCCATTGTTGAGAGCTGCTGGAACTTACGGATCAAATAATGGTGTTCAAGCATGGCTTTCAGGTCAAGAAAATGATCAAGTTATTACTACTTCACTTCCAATAGAAGTCGTTAACACAAATGGTTTAGGTCCTAATGGAGGCCCTATTGAGCTTCCTCAAACCACTCCTGGAATTCCTCTTGCCATCCCTTATGGTGCTGTTGCTGGTTTAACCCTTGCAAATATTCCTTCAGCTTTTGGTCCTGGTGGACCAGCTCAACAGCTTGCACCTTTTGGGGATGCCTTGTTAGCATTCTTCACAGGAGGTCTTCCTCAGCTAGGACTTGGAACGCCTTATGCTGGACCAGCTGGATTTACAGGTACTTTGTATCCTTATGCACTTACAGACGGTTTATCTGGTTTTCCTGCTCCATTTGATAGTTCATTATGGGGGCAAACTAAGGCTCAAATAGTTGATGTTAACTCCTTTGAAATTGGGTATAGTGGTATTATTGGTGATAAACTTAAGGTTAATATTGATTTCTTTACATATAATAGAAAAGGATTTACTAACACGACAAATGTTGGTCCAACTATTGGTGCAATAAATACTGATGTACCTGGAGCGTTGTCTTCAGGTGTTGCTGCTGATGTTCAAAGTAGTGCTGCATTACAAGCTGTTGTAACTGGAGGTCTTACTCAACAATATGCAGGTATTGCTGCTGCAAATAGTCTTGATGTGGCTATTGTTAACGCTGGACTTGTTCCAGGTGTTCCTTCTTTAGCTGCTGCAATTGCTGGTTCTATGGCTGGTTTAGCTCAGGTTGTTGAGGGCGCATTTTTAGCAGGTGGTCTAGGATATAATCAAGCGGCAAGAGTCCAAAATGGTTTTCAACCAATTTTTGGAGCTGTCGAATCACCTCTAGCTCCCGATAACGACGGATGGCTTAACACCGCATTTGGTTATAGAAACTTCGGAGATGCTACAAGGAAGCACTGGGGTACAGACATTGAACTAGAGTATTTTGCAAGTAGTAAGCTTACATATTTTGCAAACTTTTCATGGGTAAGTAAAAACTGGTGGGCTGTAGGTGACGATGGTATGCCATTTAGTACCTCTTTGGATTCTCCGATGCATAAGTACAGAGCGGGAATAGATTATGTTGCTGGAATGGAAGGTTTAAGATTCAGTCTTTCATATCAGTATGATTCTGCTTTTAACTCCGATAGTGCTTTATATGGTGGTGAAGTTCAGGAAAAAAATCTATTTGATATGAATATTGGATGGAAATTCAATGCGAAAATGAGATTTGATATTTCTGGGACTAATATATTTGATAAAAAATATAGATCTTTCCCGGGAATGCCNGTAATTGGTAGGAGGATGTTAGGTAAAATCACCTATTCATTCTAATTTAATTAGTCTTAAAAGGGATTAGGCTTTTGATAGTTTAATCCCTTTTTTTATTTACAAAATAAAATATCTTTAAAAATCANACTAGTACTTGTTACTGGAGGAATAACCTTAATAGGTCATGCAATTGCAAAAAGCTTATTGTCAAAAGGGCTAAGATCATTATTGCCTCAAAAATGAAAAACTTTTTCAAAGGGGCCTCTGAAAAATTAAATTCTTTTGTTTAAATTGAATTTAAATCTTGTTGATATTGGAAATGTTCATCAGATTGAGGAATTAACTTCTATGATTAATGATTTAAATTTAAAAAATTATATAAAATGGGAAGATTAGATGGTCAAGTTGCAATTATTACCGGAGGNGCAAGGGGGATAGGAGAAGGTATATGTGAGGTTTTTTGTAATGAAGGAGCAACTGTTGCTTTATGGGATGTCCTAGAAATTGGTGATTCAACAGCCAACAGAATTTCATCAAAGGGAGGGGCAATTTTTTTTCAAAAAGTTAATATAACCTCAAAAAAAGAAGTTGAAGAGGCAGTAAAAGAAATAATAATAAAGTATAAAAAAATTGATATTTTAATTAATAATGCTGGTGTAATTAGAGACAGATCATTTATGAAAATGTCTCAACAGGAGTGGGATACTGTAATTAATATTAATTTAAATTCTCTTTACACCACAACTAAAGCGGTTTTACCTTATATGAAAGAATCAGGTTATGGAAGAATTATCTCGGCATCTTCAATTAATGGTTATCAAGGTGCTTTTGGACAAGTAAATTATGCTGCTACTAAAGCAGGTGTTTCTGGATTTACCAGAGCACTTTGTAAAGAAGTTGGACGTTATGGAATAACTGTTAATGCAGTTGCTCCTGGATTTATAAAATCAGAAATGTCTGATTCTATGCCTGATGAAGTAGTTAAAGCTAGTATTGCAATGATTCCCGTTGGAAGAATTGGATCCGCTGAAGATATGGGCTATACCTATTTGTTTTTAGCTTCTAAAGAAGCAGGTTTTATAAGTGGTACAACTTTACATGCTAATGGTGGAGCAATGCCTACATAAAATGAAAAAAATTAAAGAAAATTTCAATTTAAATAATAAAGTAGCTGTAATTACTGGATCAAGCAAAGGTATTGGTGCTTCAATTGCCTATACTTATGCTGAATTTGGAGCAAAAGTAATTGTTAGTAGTCGAAAGACAGAAGATATTGAAAAAGTTGCTGAAGAAATTAAAAGTCATGGGTATGAGTGTGAAGCAATTCCATGTCATGTTGGAGATTCAGAACAAAGAAAGAATCTAATTGAAAAAACTATAGAAATATATGGTTCTATTGATATATTAGTTAATAATGCGGCAGCAAACCCTGTATACTCTCAAATTGATTCAGTCGGTTCTGAAGTTTTTGATAAAATCATGAATATTAATGTTAAAGCTCCTTTTGAACTATCTAACTTATGTTTCCCATATTTTAAAAATAAAGGTAAAGGTGTTATTATAAATATAGCTTCAGTTGAGGGTATTAAACCAAGCTATGGCTTGGGTTTATATGGAGTAAGTAAATCTGCATTAATTATGCTTTCCAAGACTCAAGGTAAAGAATGGGGTAAATTTGGTATAAGATCCAATACAATTTGTCCTGGATTAATTAAAACAAAGTTTAGTTCAGCATTATGGAATAACGATTCAGTTATGAAAATGGTTAATACTAGGCTTCCTTTAAGAAGAATTGGTGAACCATCGGAAATTTCTGGGTTAGCTTTATTTCTTGCTTCTGNCGCATCAAGTTATTGTACTGGTCAATCTTTNACTGCTGATGGTGGACACATGATTATTTAATTCAAAAAACAAATAAATGAATAATAAAAAAGACTTACCGTATGGAACCCATCTAACTCATCTTTCTATATTAAAAGAATATGTTGGGAAAGAAATTGGTTTAACTGACTGGAATTTAATGACCCAAGAAAAAATTGATTCCTTTGCCGAGGTTACTGAAGACTTTCAGTGGATTCACCTTGACAAGGAGAGAGCTGCTAAAGAATCTCCTTATAAAAAAACTATAGCTCATGGTTTTTTAGTTCTTTCAATGATATCTAAAATAACATTTAAGGTTTATTCATTTGATGATGTCACAATGGGTATTAATTATGGATTGGATAAAGTTAGATTTCCAAATGCTACTCCCTCAGGTTCATTTTATAGAGGAAGAGTAAGTCTAATAGATTATAAAGATATTCCTGGAGGCGCAAAATATAAAGTTAAGGTTGTTTTTGAACTAAAGGGAATGGAAAAACCTGCCTGTGTTGCTGAATTTCTTGCTGTTGCATATGCTGATCCTTCAAAAAAAGTTTTATCAAAAAAAAGATAGCTAATCAAAAAAATATTAATTGATGAATTTAATAAGATTTTTTATTTTACNATTAATCTTNATAGGATGTTCCTCTGAAAAAGGAATTTCATTAGAAAAAATTGATATTATTACAGAGGGTTCGGTAAACATACATTTTCAAAATCAAAGTAAATACAGTGGAAGAATTTATAAGAAATCTTCAAAAAATATTTTAATATTAGAATTTAACACTAAAGATGGTTTGTATNATGGTATTTATAAAGAATATTTTGAAGATGGGATTTTAAAAAGAGAATCAAATTATTATTTAGGTGTTTTACAAGGTAGAGAGAGAAGATTTTTTAAAAATGGTAAATTATTAGAAGATGTTAATTATAACTNAGGTAATCTAAATGGTGTTAGAAATGTTTATTGGAATAATGGAATGATGAAAGAAGTTAATAATTTTGAAAATGGAATTTTAGTTGGAGAGTCAACTTATTTTTATTCAAATGGTAAATTGAGAAAAACTATAAGTTTTGATAAACAGGGTAGAAAAGACGGTTTGTGGATAAGTTATGATTCTGATGGGAAAATTACAAAACAATCAGAATTTGATAAGGGAAAAATCAAATAAAAATATTCAATTTTTAAATGCTTTTAATTTTTCAATCAATTCAGGTATTACCTCAAAAGCATCACCAACAATACCATAATCAGCAGCTTTAAAAAAAGGAGCTTCAGGATCACTATTGACAACAACTTTAACCTTGGAGGAATTAATTCCAGCTATATGTTGAATCGCTCCTGAAACACCAATTGCAATGTATAAATTTGATGCAACAGGTTTTCCGGTTTGCCCAACGTGTTCACTATGTGGCCTCCAACCCATATCTGAAACAGGTTTGGAACATGCAGTTGCGGCCCCTAAAACTTCAGCTAANTCCTCAATCAAATGCCAGTTTTCAGGACCTTTTAGTCCTCTACCTCCAGAAATAACAATATCCGCATCAGCAATTGTTGCTTTACCAGTAATTTTTTCAGTAGAATCAATNTTAATATTATCTTCAATTAATTCAATTTTTTCAGATTCAACAGTAGTTTTAGATTGATTTTCATGTATACCAAAAGCATTATTAGAGACTCCGATAATATTAATTTCAGAATTTAATTCAGAAAAATTAAAAGCTTTATTTGTAAAGCAAGTTCTCTTAACAATTAGAGGATTGGAAGATTTTGGAAGATCAACTACATTTGAAGAATAACTTGCATTTAGTTGTACTGACAATAAAGGAGCTAAGTACTTACAATCTGCACTACTGCTTAAAATAATTACTTTAGATTTTTCTTTTTTTGCAATATGCGAAATACAACTAGAATAAGTTTTTGCCTTAAAATCTAATAATGATTTATCATTTATTATAATACTCTTATCTGCCCCATATGAGGATAGAGCATCAGTATTATCAATATTGAAACTTACACAAATTACCTTTTCATTTATAACTTTTGAAAGGGCTTTACCATAAGATAAAACTTCTAGAGCATTTTTCTTAAAATTATTATTTTCAGATTCTGTGTAAACTAGTATAGACATATTAAATCACTTTAGCTTCATTATGTAATAAATTAATTAATTCATCTACATTATCAGATGGTACCAATTTTACTTCTCCTTTTGGTTTAGGCTTTTCAAATGATTTTACAATAGACTTAGGTTCAATATTAATAGGACTCACAACATTTAAAGACTTTTGCCTTGCTTGCATTATTCCTCTCATATTTGGGATTATTAGATCTTTCTCTTCAACTAAGCCTTTTTGTGCACCAATAATAATTGGGAGTTTTGAAGATAAAATTTCTTTACCTCCATCAATCTCTCTGGAAGCCATAGCAATATTTTGATCAATTTCAAGCTGAATACAATTTGTTACAAAATTATAGTTCAATAATCCAGCTAGCATTCCAGGAACCATCCCGCCATTGTAATCAATTGATTCTCTTCCTGCAATTATTAAATCATACTTATTTTTCTTACAAATTTCAGAAATTTGATTAGCTACAAAAAATCCATCTNTAGGGATTGCATCAATTCTAATAGCCATATCAGCGCCTATAGCTAAACACTTTCTAAGAATGGGTTCACACGATGATTCTCCGACAGTAAGAACAGTNACTTTAGCTCCTTCTTTTTGTTGAAACCAAATCGCTCTTGTTAAGCCAAATTCATCATTGGGATTAATAATATACTGAATACCATTAGTGTCAAATTCAGTATCATTATTTACAAAATTAATTTTTGAAGTAGTGTCTGGGACATTACTAATACATACTAGAATATTCATTTTTAAATTGTAATTATTAACTTAAAAGCGATTGCACTTTCATTGCAAGACCCATATCTCCACTAATTTTAATTTGACCGCCCATAACAGCCATCATTGGATTAACTTCACCATTTTTTAATTTTAATAAAACCTCTAATGAAGTACTTATTGTGCAATCTGCATCTTTGTCCTCTTCAGAAATAACATTAGACCCTCCAGTTCCATCTATATGAACTATACTCTTATCTACAATAAATTTTAAAGTACCTCCAATTGGATCAGCATTTTCTGCTTTTTCTTTCATTTGACTATAAACCATGTTATCACTCATATTCTAATATTTAAATAAAAACTTTTTCTTCTTTTTCAATAATTGTTAAACTTTCTGGATGTAAAAGTATATTTTTTATTCCGTTTGTTCTTGATAATTCATATTTAAAATAAAACTTCATTGTATGAATTTTTTTCTCATAAAACTCTTTTGAATAAGTATTGTTTCCACTTACAAGTAAGGTTTTGGCAACAGTAGCCATTTTTAACCATTGCCATGCAACAACAATAGTACTCATGTATTCCATGAAGATAGTTGCATCTGAAATGTATCTTTCATGATCACCTTTCATAGCAAACCCTAAAAGCTTCATTATTACTTCACCTAGTTCCTTAGAATTAGTTTTAAAATGCTCAGCATAGGGTTTTAGTTCATCATAATTTAAGGCACTATGAATAGTTTCCTTGAATTCTTCAATTAGAAGTTTCATTGCGGCACCATTTTTCATAATGATTTTTCTTCCCATTAAATCTAATGATTGAATACCAGTTGTTCCCTCATAAATCGACATTATTCGAATATCTCTGTAATATTGTTCTAGATCATAGTCAGTGCAAAATCCGTAACCTCCAAGAACCTGCAGTCCATTACTTATAGATTCCAAACCTTTTTCGGCCGGAAAAGTTTTTGCAATTGGGGTTAGAAGTTCGAGTAAATCGTGATATTTATCTCTAGATTCTTTTGATTCGCAGGCGTTAGAAAAATCGTGGTAAAGAGAACATTGTAAAACTAGAGATAACGCTCCTTCGGAAATAGATTCCTGAAATAAAAGCATTCTTCTTACATCTGGATGTTCAGTTATAAGGGCTTGATTTTCTTGAATATTTTTATTTCCACTTCCTTTAATTCTTCTCCCTTGAGGTCTATTTAAAGCATATTCTAACGAAGACAAATAAGCAGCAGTAGATAGGGAAGCACCTTTCATTCCAACATCAATTCTAGCTCCATTCATCATTTGAAACATATGAGCTAAACCTTTATTCTCTTCACCAACTAACCATCCTTTAGAAACACCTTTTTCTCCAAAAGCTAAATGAGTAGTACAAAACCCTTTTTCCCCTAATTTTTGAAAATCTCCAATTGTTGAAACATTATTTGAGTTAGTAATTTGTTCAGAATCGAATAGATTTTTTGGAACAGCGAACAACGAAATACCTTTCGTCCCTTTAGGGGCACCGTCAATTCTTGCTAAAACTAAGTGTACGAAATTTTCACAATATTTATGATCGCCTCCAGAAATAAAAATTTTATCACCTTTAATTGAAAAACAATTATCATCAAGTTTAGTAGCTGAAGTAACAATATCAGATAATGAACTTCCAGCTTGAGGTTCTGTTAGACACATTGTACCTCCCCAGTCACCGTTTATCATTTTAGGAATAAACTTTTTCTTTAGATCATCAGAACCAAAAGTAACGATTAAATTAGCAGCACCCTCTGTTAATCCAGCATATCCTATTGCTCCATTGTTTGCACAACCTGCTATATGTCCGTTTGCCTGATGAATTAGATGAGGTAACTGCATTCCTCCATCATTATAATCGAAAGTAGCCCCAATAGAACCATTCTCGCCAGCTGCTCGCATTACTTTTTCAACACTTGGATGAACAATTATTTTACCGTCTTTAAAATGTGCGGGGTTTTTATCCATTTCTTTATAAAAAGGTTTTAAATATTTATCAGAAAAACTTTTGTTTGAATCTAACAATATATCAAATGCATCTGAATCATAATCTGAAAAACGATTTAACTCACATAGTTTTTTTGCTTCGAATACATCTTTAACAAGAAATTTTAATGTATTCATNTTTACATAATCGGACATCTNTTAAATTTTTTTCATAAAATTAAAAATAAAAAATGACACTGTGTCATTTTTATAATATTTTTTTTTAATTTTAAAAAATCATAGAATAAAAATCAAATAAAATAAAAATGAATTTTAAACTTAAAAATGTAGCTGTTTTGGGTTCGGGCGTCATGGGTGCTGGAATTGCTTGCCATTTAGCTAATATTGGTATGAATGTTGTTATGCTTGATATAATACCATTTGATCTTTCTGAATCAGAAAAAAATGAAAAGTCTTCAAGAAACAGAATAGCTGATTCATCATTAGTAAAAGCAATAAAATCTAAGCCNGCTGCTCTTTATAAAAGTGATTTTTCAAATAGAATTAAAACCGGAAATTTTGAAGATGATTTTGAAAAAATATCTGATGCTGATTGGGTATTAGAGGTTGTAATTGAAAAATTAGAAATTAAAAAACAAATATTTGAAAAAGTTGAAAAATACAGAAAAAAGGGATCAATTATAACATCAAATACCTCAAGTATTCCAATTGAAATGTTAGTTGAAGGTAGGAGTGATGATTTTAAAATTAATTTTTGTGGTACTCACTTTTTTAATCCTCCAAGATATTTAAGATTACTTGAAATTATACCTCACAAAAAATCTGATCCNGAAATGATTGAGAATTTCATGAAATTTGGAGAATTATTTTTAGGAAAGCAAACAGTATTNTGNAAAGATACTCCAGCTTTTATAGCCAATAGATTAGGAGTAATGTCTAGTATGAAAATATTAGAGTTAACGAAAGAAATGGATTTTAAAATTGAAGAAGTTGACGCTTTGACAGGCCCCATAATTGGTAGACCTAATACCGGTACTTTTCGTCTGCAAGANCTNGTAGGAATTGACACTGGAGAAAATGTCAGTAAATTTGTTAGAGCAACTGTAAAGAATGANGAGTTTGTTGATTCATTTAAAAATATTCCTACNCCTANNTACATAGATTTTTTAATTGAAAATAATTTTTTAGGAAATAAAACGANAAAAGGNTTTTATGAAAAAACAAATTTAAAAGATGAAAAAGGTAAGACAATTATAAAGGCTTTAAATCTTGAATCACTTAAATATGAAACAAGTATAAGACCTAATCTTGATATTTTAAAAAAGGCTAAATCAATAGAGAATTTTGGAAAAAGATTGAAATTGCTTATTGAAGGTGATACTCGTGAAAATATTTTTTTTCAGAAATACTTTTCCTCGTTACTCTCATATTCTGCTAACAGAGTACCTGANATNTCTGATCANTTCTTTTTTGTAGATAATGCAATGAGGGCAGGTTATATGTGGGATTATGGACCCTTTCAGTATTGGGATTGTCTTGGATTTGAAAGCGGTCTTCAATTAATTGAAAAGAATGGAGAAAAATTACCATCTTGGATTTACGAAATGAAAAAAAGAAAAATTACTTCGTTTTATAAAATAGCGAATGGTAAAAGAAAATTTCTTGATATAAATACTTTTCAATATATTGATTTTCCTGATGAAGACCAATTTATAATTTTAGATTCATTGAGATCACTTGAGCCTATTTATAAAAACAGTGAATGTATAGTTCACGATATTGGTAATGAAGTATTATGTGTAGAGTTTATATCAAAAAGTAATTCAATCGGAGAAGGTATTGGCAAGGGAATAAACGAAGCTATTATGATTGCTGAGGAAAGAGGTCTTAGAGGTGTAGTGATTGGAAATAATGCAAAACAATTTTCGGTAGGAGCTAATCTTATGAATGTTGGAATGTTAGCAATGCAAAAAGATTTTGAGTCTTTATCAAAATTAATCGAAGGTTTTCAAAATCTTAATATGTTAATTCGGACATCTAAGGTTCCAGTGGTTGTTGCTACCCAGGGTTATGTTTTTGGAGGTGGTTGTGAAATTGCTATGCATTGCGATGCAGGAATTTATGCAGCTGAATCTTATATAGGTCTTGTTGAAGTTGGTGTGGGATTATTGCCTGCTGGAGGTGGCACGAAAGAAATGGTTTTAAGATCTTCAGATAAATTTTATGAGGGGGATGTTAAAATCCCAATTTTAATTGATCATTTCAAGGCAATAGCTACTGCAAGTGTTTCTACATCTGCATGGGAAGGATTTGAATATAATTATTTAGTTTCTAATAAAGATTATGTTTGTGTTAATACTATTAGAAATATTGCAATGGCTAAGGATAAGGTTATTGAATTATCTAAAAACTATATGCCACCAAGCCCAAGGTCAGATATAGAAGTTTTAGGTAATTCTGGTCTTTCTACACTTTACTCCGCAATTAATGAATTTAAACTTGCAGGATATATGTCAGATTACGATGTAGAAATTAGAAGAAAAATCGCCTATGTTATGACGGGTGGAGATCTTTCATCTCCTCAACAGGTGAGTGAACAATATTTACTAGATTTAGAAAGAGAAGCTATGCTTTCTCTTTTAGGTAATCAGAAAACTTTAGACAGAATTCAATATTTGTTAATGAATAATAAACCACTTAGAAATTAGAAAAATGGAAGCATACATAATTAAAGGTTATAGATCAGCTATTACAAAATCAAAAAAAGGAAGTTTTAAAAATTTTAGATCTGATGATTTATCTGTTATTGTTATAAAACATCTTTTAAAACAATTTCCTGAAATAAATCCCAAATTAGTTGATGATGTAATCGTAGGATGTGCAAATCCAGAAGGAGAACAAGGATTACAAATAGGTAGATTAATTTCTTCTAGGGCACTTGGAATAGATGTTCCAGGAATGACAATAAACAGGTATTGTGCTTCTGGACTTGAAGCCATTTCAATGGCAGTTAGTAAAATTAGAGCTGGTTTTGGGAATATTTATGTTGCTGGTGGGGCTGAAAGTATGAGTATGATTCCAATGACAGGTTATAAGCTAGCTCCAAGCTATAAAGCTAATTTAGAAAATATTAATTATCATGTTTCTATGGGAGCAACTGCTGAGGCAGTCGCAAGTAAATTTGAAATTTCAAGAGATGATGCTGATGAATTTTCNTATNATTCTCANAAAAAAGCCGCAGATGCAATNGATTTTGGAAACTTTNAGGAAGAAATCGTTCCAATAAATGTAGAATCAGTTTATGTTGAAAATAANATAAAAAAATCAACAAAAAAAACTATTAAGATTGATGAGGGTGTTAGACGAGATACNTCAATTGAGGGTTTATCTAAATTAAAGCCAGCTTTTAAATTGGGTGGAATTGTAACTGCAGGAAATTCNTCTCAAACATCAGATGGGGTCGCTTTTACTCTTATTGTTAGCGAGGATTATGTTAAAAAATTTAATTTAAAACCTGTAGCACGATTGGTTAGTTCAGCAGTTGGAGGCGTAGATCCACTCTACATGGGGATTGGACCTTGTGTGGCAATTCCAAAAGTTTTAAAACAATCAGGCTTGAAACTTAATGATATTGAGCAAATAGAGTTAAATGAGGCTTTTGCCGCTCAAGCCCTTGCGGTTATAAAAAAAGCTNNTTTAAATCCTGATATCGTNAATCCAAATGGAGGTGCAATAGCATTGGGTCATCCACTNGGATGTACNGGTGCTAAGCTGTCTATTCAACTTATAAATCATATGAAAAGAAAAAAACAAAGATATGGTATGGTTACAGCCTGTGTTGGAGGAGGACAGGGAATTGCTGGCGTATTTGAAAATTTAAATTAATCAAATTTTTTTATGGGTAAAAGAGAGAATAATAAGTTATTAATAAGAGAGAGACTTTTAGATTATTCTTTTAATTTATTTCAAAAAAATGGGATTGAAAACACAACAGTCTCTGATATTATTGAAGTGGCTGGAATTGGAAGAGGCACATTCTATAATTACTTTACAGATGTAAATGATATTTTCGATACTATCATTGAAAATTTAAATAGAGATATAGAAAAAGAGATAAAATACTCAAGAAAAGACTCAAAAAATACTGATGAATACCTTTACAAATCTTTTTTGGGATATTTTAATTTAATCTCTTCAAAAAAAATGATAAATTTTCATTTAAAAAACCAAAATTATATTAGAAAAAGCTCTTATAGAAGTAAAATTATTATTTCTATGATCCGAGATCTTGTAAGAGATATGAAGTATAAGCTCAAAGCAAAGGAATTTGACAACAAAAAAGATTTTCTTTTATTAAGTTTTATGCTTGTGGGAACACCTCCAGAGTTATTTGTTAATGCTCATCAATTAAAGCTAAACATTTCTAATGAAGAACTAGCAACTTTTTTAACAAAAATGTATAGTAAGGTTTTGAATAAATAATAATCGAAAATAAAACCACTTTTCTGCATTGGTTAGGCAGAAATAACAATCAATTCAGCTATAGCTTTTATTGAGTTGTTTTTAATTGCATGATCCATAGCGGTATATCCGTCATCACACTCTGACGAGAAAAAAGCACCTTGACTTATTAATAGATTGATCATTTCAGGCTTATTTAATATTGAAGCATAAATTAAAAGTGTTTTACCATTAATAATTTGATTAACATCTAATTCACCTTCACTAAAAGAAGTGATAAAATAATCATAGTCATCTGATTTGATAGCGTTAATTATTTCATTTTCAAACTTGTTTTCAAATGAAAAACAAGGACTAGATTCTTTCGAAAAAATATTTTCCGAGGGAAATATTAAAAAAAATAAAAATATAAATATTGATTTCATTATTTAGATTTACATTTAAAACATTAATTATTCAATTTTTCACTTGTTTTTAAACCTACACAAAATTAATTTATCTAATTGGATTAATCACCATCAATGCTAGTGATAGCCTCATTTTTACGAAGTGTTTGATTTTTATTTATTAAAACGGAATATTTAATAAATTTTATACTGTTATTTTAAAGAAAGCTCAGCATTATTATGTATTTGTTAAATAATATTTTTTAAATTTCATAATAAATGTTATTTCATTGTTAAAAATTNATTAAATAAAGGNTTTTTNTGAATTTTATTTATTTCTTTTTAATCGTAGAGCAACATAAAGTAANATTATTCCCAANGACATAATTATTATNCCTTTTANACTTTTTTCATTTATAGAAATTAATNTTCCATACAAAGTCATAAAAACCGATGTTAGNGCTAATAGGTTAATTGTNANAGNACTAAGTTTCATAAAAAAATTAATGAATAATAAATTTANATGNTAAAATTTAATNATATAATTTTNTATAATATAATTTATNATTAAAAATTTGAAAAAAACAATTGTAATNGCTGGGGCTACAGGTTTTATTGGAAGATGGATAATTGATATTTTCAANAAGGATTACAACATTGTNGCATTNAGTAGAAGAAAGACTTTAAAAAGTATTTATGACAATGTTACATGGAGAGAAGTTGATTTATATTCAATATCAAGTACAGAAAATGCATTAAAAGGTGCAGACTATGCAATATATTTGGTGCATTCCATGCAACCCTCTACTAGATTAAATCAGGGAAAATTTGAAGATACTGACTTGCTTCTAGCTGATAATTTTTCTAGAGGTGCAAATGCTAATAAAGTAGAACAAATAATTTATTTAGGTGGAATAATTCCAAAAGATAATCAACAAATTTCAAAGCACCTAAAGTCTAGACTTGAAGTAGAAAAAACTTTAGCATCAAAAGATGTTCCTGTTACTGCTATTAGGGCAGGAATAATTATCGGACCAGGTGGGTCATCATTTAAAATTATAAGAAAATTAGTTGAAAAATTACCTGTCATGGCTTGTCCAAGTTGGACTAGATCACTTAATCAGCCCGTTGATGTATTTGAGACAATTGACGTAATCAAGTCTTGTATAGGAAACAAGAGGTTTTATAATAATTTTATTGAAATAGGAGGGAGTAAAATCATGTCTTATATGGAGTTATTAAAATTAACTTCTATTTTAATGAATAAAAAAAGAATAATTTTTTCAGTTCCAATTATAACAGTTGGTATTTCTAAATTCTGGGTAAGTATTTTTACCGGTTCCAGTTTGAATTTTGTTTCTCCTCTTGTAGAGAGTTTAAAACATAAAATGTTGCCTGATAATAGTTTTAATGATAAATTTTCTATTAAAAGGATCAAAATCGAGGATAGTATAAAAAATGCACTAACTAATAAACCACCAGTTCTTCCTTCTTTTAAGGCTATAAAAAAAGAAAAGAATACAGTTAGAAGTGTTCAGAGAATTAGTAATCCAAGCCTTCGTGATACTAGCTGGATTGCAAATCAATATCCTATATGGATTACCAAAAAATTCGCAGGAATTATTAATGCTAAATTTGATGGTATATTTTTGACATTTTGGTTTTTGAATATTAAATTTTTAGAACTCAAATTAATTAAAGATAGAAGTGATGAAAAAAGACAATTATATTATATAACTGGGGGAGTTCTAGTTAAAAGAGTTGATTACGGGTGGTTAGAATTTAGATCAATCTCAGATAATAAGTTTATTATTGTTGCTATCCATGAGTTTGTTCCTAAATTACCATGGATAATATATAAATACACTCAAGCTATAGCTCATCTATATGTTATGAAAAGTTTTGAAAAGTATTTAATTAATTTNAAAAATTAATTAANNCCAAATAANTTATCTAANTCTTTNTTNGATANNTTTANAATNCCNATTTNTNTNTNNTTTTCAATNANTNTTATNAAGTAANTTTTATTTTTNTTNCTGTNATANAATTTTANTTTNTCTAAAATTAAAGAATCNNATTTCTTNTCTGACTTTTTNAATTTTNNANAGANTTCNTCTNANTTATATGGGCTAATTGAGAANNTTACTGANCTAAAATCATCAANTTTTTCAATTANNGGNGAAATTCTTTTTCTACCCATTAAAAAGTTGTAGCTAGATGTGTACTCAAAACTTTTGAAGTAAAGATTGTAAATTTCTTCATTATTGATTGTGGTTTTTTTTAATTTGGGCTGGCCAGTTAATTTATGTGAAATACCAATTGTTTCCCAGGGATAATCATTTATTTCTTTAATATTTTGACCAAATAAAATTAATGGTAATAGAAATAATAATAACAAGTATCTCATTCTTAAGTTTTATAAAATTTTAATACAATTGTGA
>NHJR02000032.1 GCA_002169155.2 Flavobacteriaceae bacterium TMED220 | reverse complement strand
TTGTTTACAATTATAAATTCACCTGATAAAACTCTTCTAGTATAAATGTTTGAAGTATAAGGCTCAAAACATTCGTTGTTACCAAGAATTTGAGAAGTACTTGCGGTTGGCATTGGTGCAACAAGTAAAGAGTTCCTTACTCCATGTTTAAGGATACTTTTTCTTAAGACTTTCCAATCCCATCTTCCACTAAGATCTTCATCCTCAACACCCCACATATTATGCTGCAACTCACCTTTTGAAATTGGTGATCCTTTATAAGATTCATAAACACCATCTTTTTTTGCCTCCTCAACAGAAGCNGTAAGAGCTGCAAAGTAAATTGTCTCAAAAATTTCTTGATTTAATTCTTTTGCTTTATCAGAAGTGAAAGGAAGCCTTAGCAGTATAAATGCATCAGCTAGCCCCTGAACACCAAGTCCAACAGGTCTATGTCTAAAGTTTGAGTTTTCAGCCTCTTTTACTGGATAATAATTTCTATCAATAACCTTATTTAGGTTTTTGGTCACTCTAACTGTTACATCAAAAAGTTTTTGATGATTAAATTCCCCGTCTTCAACAAACATTGGTAGAGCAATAGATGCAAGATTACATACAGCTATCTCGTCTTTAGACGTGTACTCTAATATCTCAGTACATAAATTAGAAGATCTTATCGTACCAAGATTTTTTTGATTTGATTTTCTATTACAAGAATCTTTGTAAAGCATGTAAGGAGTTCCTGTCTCAATTTGAGATTCAAGAATCTTTTCCCATAGCTCTCTTGCTTTTATTGATTTTCTGCCTTTAGATTGCTTTTCATATTTTAAGTATAATTTATCAAATTCATCTCCATGACAGTCATATAGTCCAGGNCACTCGTTTGGACACATTAAAGTCCATTCTTCNTTATTTTCAACCCTCTTCATAAANAAGTCNGGCATCCACATTGCATAGAACAGGTCTCTAGCTCTCATTTCCTCTTTACCATGATTTTTCTTTAGGTCTAAGAAGTCATATATATCAGCGTGCCATGGCTCAATATAAATAGCAAAAGAACCTTTTCTTTTTCCACCACCTTGATCAACATATCTAGCAGTATCATTAAAAACTCTTAACATAGGAACAATACCATTAGATGTTCCGTTGGTTCCTGATATATAAGATCCAGTAGATCTAATGTTATGAATTGAAAGACCTATACCTCCTGCTGACTGAGATATTTTAGCAGTTTGTTTTAAAGTATCATATATTCCATCAATACTATCATCTTGCATAGTCAAGAGGAAACATGAAGACATCTGAGGTTTTGGTGTACCTGCATTAAAAAGGGTTGGTGTAGCATGAGTAAAATATTTCTTTGACATTAGCTCATAAGTATCAATCACCGCATCAATATCATCCAGATGAATTCCAACCGAAACTCTCATTAACATGTGTTGTGGTCTTTCTACAATTTTACCATTGATCTTTAAAAGATAGGATCTTTCAAGAGTTTTAAAACCAAAATAATCATATCCAAAATCTCTATTATAAATAATTTTTGAATCTAACAGCTCTGCATTTTTCTTAATTACTTCATATACTTCATCTGAAAGAAGAGGAGCTTTTTTTCCTGTGATCGGGTTTACATAAGTATGTAAATCCTTCATAGTGGATGAAAAAGACTTATTCGTATTTTTATGTAAGTTGGAGACAGAGATTCTAGCTGCAAGTGAAGCATATTCTGGATGAGTTGTTGTCATTGTTGCAGCAATTTCAGCAGCAAGATTATCCAACTCAGATGTGGTAACACCATCGTAAAGACCTTCAATAACCCTCATGGCTACCCTAACAGGATCAACAAGCTCGTTGAAACCATAGCAAAGCTTTTTAATCCTTGCGGTTATTTTATCAAACATTATGGGCTCTTTCTTCCCGTCTCTTTTAATTACATACATACTCATTCCATTACCATATTATATTATCTAAAAAATTATTTAATTGATTATTTTAAAAATCGTCGTCAAGACCAAAGTTTGACTCGTCTTTTTTATCATTATTTAAAACACCTGCTTTCTGATATTCAGCAACCCTTTTCTCAAAGAAGTTGGTTTTACCTTGAAGGTTAATCATATCCATAAAATCAAATGGATTAGAAACATTAAATTCTTTCTCACATCCAAATTGATCAAGAAGTCTGTCAGTAACAAACTCTAGATATTGAGTCATTAATTTGGCGTTCATTCCAATAAGACTTACTGGTAAAGATTCAGTAATAAACTCTCTTTCTATATTAAGTGCATCAAGAAGTATTTCCTTAATTCTTTCCTTTGGAACCTTATTAATCATGTGATTATTGTGCAGGTGAACTGCAAAATCACAATGAACTCCTTCATCACGAGAGATTAACTCATTTGAGAATGTAAGACCTGGCATAAGACCTCTTTTCTTGAGCCAGAATATTGAACAAAATGAGCCTGAGAAAAATACTCCTTCAACACCTGCAAAAGCAATAAGCCTTTCAGCAAAAGAATCTGACTCAATCCATTTTAATGCCCAATCAGCTTTCTTTTTAATTGCAGGAAAATTCTCAATAGCCTTAAACAATGTATCTTTTTCTTTATCATCCTTAACATAAGTATCAATTAANAGTGAATATGTTTCTGAATGAATATTTTCCATCATAATTTGAAATCCATAGAAAAATTTTGCTTCCGAGTATTGAACCTCATTTACAAAGTTTTCTGCTAAGTTTTCGTTTACTATACCATCAGAAGCTGCAAAGAAAGCAAGAATATGCTTTATGAAATATCTTTCATCATCATTTAATTTTGTACTCCAATCATTCAAATCTTGGTGTAAATCAATNTCTTCNGCNGTCCAAAAACTTGCTTCACATTTTTTATACCANTCCCATATATCGTGATGCTTNATTGGAAAGATTACAAATCTGTCTTTNTTTTCTTGNANTAANGGCTCTTGCTGCATAATAATTTTTTTTTATGNTTGATAATTTTTTTANTCTAACAAATATTTAAAANTNTNNTNAAAATTGAAAGACCTATTTTAAAGATTAACATAAAGTTTTTAACATTGGCTTGGAATAACTTTTTTTATTTTTTTTTAAAAAATATTTTTTGATTAATTCAATTGATTAATCTGAAATATTCCTAACATATTTGGGCATTAAATTGATTAATCATTATTAGAAATTCTATATTATTTGACTTAAGTTTGCAGTGAAAAGATGAAAACATTTCAAAAAATTTTATTGTTTTTAACAATTTTAATAGTAGTATTTAATTTAACACAATTAAATGTCTATAATTTTTTGGAAGATGAAAACAGAATTGCTTTAATATGTTTTGTACTATCATTATGCGCTCTTATCCTTATTTTAATTATGATGGTTTCAAAAAGAATTAAAGACAAATATGATAGTTAGATTTGAATAAAATCAATCTCTACGCCAGACTTTAATAAAAATTCAATTCCCGATAGATCCTTATACTTTTTTGAGTAAACAACTCTTTTTATACCAGATTGAAAGATCAGTTTGCTGCACTCCCTACAAGGCGACAGTGTAATGTAAAGAGTAGCTCCAATTGTAGACTGAGTAGAACCAGATATTTTAGCTATAGCATTTGCCTCTGCGTGAAGAACATACCATTTAGTATAACCGTCCTCATC
Source organism: Flavobacteriaceae bacterium TMED220 (assembly GCA_002169155.2). GTDB lineage: Bacteria > Bacteroidota > Bacteroidia > Flavobacteriales > Flavobacteriaceae > TMED220. The sequence goes on along the minus strand of NHJR02000032.1, from coordinate 9,276 downwards.
TTCACAAGGGTTTTCAAATCCAGTTGGCGTACCATTATAACCATCTGAAATAATCATTTTATCTTTTACAATTAATGCTCCAACTTGTTTTCTTTTACAATGAGAAAGTTTTGACCATTCCTCTGCCATTTTAAGATAGGCAATGTCATATTTAAGTTGTTTCTTGTCCAATTCAAAGATTAATAATTGATTGCTAAATATAAGTTAATCTAGATTTATTTTTTAAGTTTCTTTATATATTTGTAAAAAAAAATAATGTACCCAGAAGAAATAGTTAAACCTATGAAACTTGAATTGACTAACTCAGGTTTCTCAGAACTTACATCATCAGAAGAAGTCAAGTCAGCTTTATCAAAAGAGGGTACTACCCTTATAGTTGTTAACTCGGTTTGTGGTTGTGCTGCAAGAAATGCTAGACCAGGAGTAATTTTATCATTATCAAATGAAACTAAACCTGATAATCTATGTACTGTTTTTGCAGGATTTGACATAGATGCAACTAACACCGCAAGAGAAGAAATGTTACCTTTTCCCCCATCATCTCCATCTATTGCACTATTCAAAAATGGTGAATTGGTTCACATGATCGAAAGACATCATATTGAGGGAAGAGAAGCAAATATGATTTCTGAAAATTTAGTTCAGGCCTACAATGAGTTTTGTTAATTATTTTGGTAAAGAAATAGTAAAGTCAGTACCCTTTTTATTTTTAGACTTGTAAGAAATATTTCCTCTGTGAGAATTTATTATGTTTTTAACTATTCCAAGTCCAAGACCCATGCCGTCTGACTTGGTTGTAAATTTTGGTTCAAATATTTTTTCTTTATTCTTTTTTGATACACCCATACCATTATCAGAAACAATAATCTTTACAATTTTAGCTGACTCAATAATTTTGACATGAATACTTGGCTCTCTATCATGAGGGATTGCCTGTATACTATTTTTTATCAGATTTGTCATCACTCTTATCCATTGGGCCTTGTCCAATTTAACAAAGATATTTTCACTCGAAGTTTCTAATTTTATATTATTCTGTTCAAAAATTTCAACTACTTTTTTTGTAGCGCCAACTATATCAGTTTTCTCAAGTTGTGTTTTTGGAAGAGTCGCAAAATCAGAAAATGAAGTGGCTACATTACTCATTGTATCTATCTGTTCAATTAAAGAATCACAAAAGTCATTTAGTTTAGGTTTATCATCACCCAATTTTAACCCACTATTTTTTTGAAAACTTTGAATAGTTAATCTCATAGGGGTTAATGGGTTTTTAATTTCATGTGCAACTTGCTTAGCCATCTCTTGCCATGCTTGTTCCCTTTCAGTCTTTGCTAATTTTTCAGCACTATCCTCCAAATCATCAATCATCTTATTGTATGAGTTTACTAAACTATCAATTTCCTTTGTGGCGTTATTTAAATATATTTTTTCGTTTTTTTTCAGTAAACCAGTTTGGCCAATCTTTAATCTAATTGTTTCAATTGATCTTGTTACAAATCTTGAAATAAAATAGGCAAGAACAATTGCAACCACCAACATTATAAAGTATATCTGATATAAAGTTGATAAGAAAACATTCAATTCACTTTCAGCAAATGAAACATCTTGAAAATATGGAAAAAATAGTATTGCATATTTTTCACCAAGATTATTTTTTAAAACACTGTAGGAGGCTTGAAATTTTCCAACATCAGTTGTATTCTCAGAAGTAAACTTTCCCTCTTCATTTGAAACTAGCATTTTTGCAAAATCAGTATCTAATGAATAATTGTTTGAGATTACATCAAGAGGTAAATAGGAATAAAATAAAGGTTTTCCTTCTAGGGTGAAAATAGAATATTCAACACTGTGTATCTTTGTAATTTCAACAAAATCGTTATTGAAACTATCCCATTCAAGATAATTATTTGAAAGCTCATACTTATCAACAATATAATTTATTTGTTTCTTTAATTGATTTTCTTTTCTTTCTTGTCTATATGAGTTGTACTGGTCTGACTCTGTTCTGTATTGATAATATGTGGATCCAAGAACAAGAAGTGTAGCAGTAAAAACTAGCAAAATCATCGAGATAAAAATTCTTAATCTCAATGACATCTTATTTTTAAACATAATTGCTAACTCTTTAAAAAGTAAATATATTAAAGTTTTTACCAATCAATTTAACCTACAGGATTAAATACAAAGGTTTTATAAAATAAGACTATAGAAAAAGTCTAAAAAGCTCGAAAAGAAGTTGAGGTGTTTAATGTGATTATTGATGAAATCTATGCTTTGATTTCGTGATCACCACAAACGTTGTTTGCTACAACCTCAACATTATGTTTAGCACAAACTAATGAATCCATCATATTTGTACAATTTACACAAGTATTAACTGTCTGAATCATTTTTTAATTTTTTATAAAATTACATTAAATAAGGTTTAGAATGATTATAAATTACTCATTTACAGTAATTTATAATGAATATAAATAAGCCTACTAAATTGGTTCAGTAAAAAAGTTACTACATCTTTTATCAAATTCAAGAAGATCACTCTTGTTAAAGTCAATAAATAATTCTTTTGAATCATTAATTNGATTTGAATTAAAGAAATANATTTCATCTTTATTAAGCTTCCCTGNTATTTTATACTCTTTGCCTACAAAGGATNTTTTATCAACTTTAAATTTATATTCTGATTTATTCACGATTTTAATCTTTTCAGGCCTTATATATAGCTCTTTTTCATCTATATGTATTTTATTTAAATCTCCTAAAATTTTTGCACAATAACAGTTTACTGGATTACAATACATCTGTTCAGGTTGATCAAATTGCTGAACAATTCCTGCTTTAAAAACAAGTATTTTATCAGATATATCAAATGTGTCCTTNATATCATGAGTAACAAGAATAGTAGTAGTATTTGTTTTTTTTTAAAATTTTATAGACTTCATTTTGAATTTTTGATTTGATACTTGAATCAAGGTTACTAAAAGGCTCGTCCATTAAAAGAAGATCTGGTTCTCGAATTAAAGCTCTNGCAATACAAACTCTTTGTTGTTCTCCTCCAGATAACTCATGTGGATATCTGTTTAAAAAATTGCTCAATCCCGTCAATTCTGTATAATAATCTACGTTAGCTTCATATTTTACGTCAAGATTGATCTTTAGATTTTCTAAAACACTNAGATGAGGAAAAAGTGGGTAATCTTGAAAGATAAAGCCAATCTTTCTTAGATTAGGTTTTATGAAAGTATTTTCATCATTTAATACTCTGGTATTGAGAGTAATTTTTCCAGAGTTAATTTTTTCTAATCCTGCAAGACATTTAAGAAAGGTTGTTTTTCCAGAACCACTCTCACCAACAAACGAGACAAACTCACCTTTGTTAATATTAAAGTTTAAATCTTTGATTAAGGAGTTTTCCTCGTTGTAATATTTAACAAGATTTTCAATATTAAGATACATCCAGACTCTTATTTATAATTCTTCTCAAAAATATTAATAAAACTGCACCTAGTAAAATAATTATTAGTGAGTATATAGAAGATTTTGCAATCATTTCCTCAATTGCATATTCATAAGTTTTTACTGCAAGAGTATCAAAATTAAAAGGTCTTAGAATTAAAGTTATTGGTAACTCTTTAATTATATCCACAAAACACAGAATAAATGCAATATAAATTGAAGTTTTATTAATAGGTAGATGTATTTTCTTGAATAGAGTGAAATTATTCATACCAAGATTTTTACCAGTGTCATCGAATGATTCTGGATGTTTTTCAAAACTTGATCTAAGTGGCGAGATACCAACAGCCATATACCTCATGACATATGCATAAATTAAGATTATTAGTGACCCAAAGACTATTGAGATTCCAGTTATTTTAGAAATAAAAGCTAACAACAGAATTAAAGATAATGCAATCACTGCTCCAGGCAAGGCGTATGTAAGTGATACTATTTCACTAAAGAAAAAAACTATTTTACTTTTTGATATTTTTTTTATGAACTGAAAAAGTATAGCTAAAAATACAATTACAATGGAAGAAATTGCAGCTAAGAAAAATGAGTTAAAGGACAAGGTTAGTAATTCTCTAAAGTCAATAATATTAATTGTTTTAAAAACATTATTAATTATGTATATAACNGGTATAAAGAATCCCAACAAAAAAGGGAAAAGACATATTATATAAATATATAAAGNAGAAAATTTGTTGGTAGTATAATTACCTGAAACACTATCATTGGATTTATAATTGTATCTGTATTTTGATGAGGTATATCTTTCTAGAATAAAAAACAGAGATACGATTGTAAGCAAGCAGACTGCCAAAATTGACGCTGTATTTATATCTTGCATTGAATACCATGATCTAAAAATTCCACTAGTAAAAGTGTTAACTCCAAAATATTTTACAGCACCATATTCATTAAGGACCTCCATAATTATAAGAAAAAGACCTGAAAATATAGATACTCTAGATATAGGTATTATAATCTTAAAAAAAGTTTGGAATTGTGACATCCCTAAATTTTTTGCAATGTTAATGTAGTTTGAGCCCAGAAGAGAAAAAGAAATTCTACAGGCTGTGTATAAATATGGGTATAACACAAGTGCCATTAAAAAACCTAGCAATTCAATTTGTAGATAATCCAGATTTACATACTTATAAAGTTCAGGATAATTATTTCTAAAGATGCTTTGAATAGGACCAGTNTAACTTAAAATATCACTATATGTAAAGGCTATAATATATGATGGAATTGCTAGTGGTAAAAAAAGAACAACATCAAAAAAACTTTTTCCTCTAAAATTTCTTGTTGATATAAACCAAGCTGGAACAATTCCTAATATCAGAGAAAAAAAAACCGTTAAAAAAATAAGATATAATGTATTAAAAGAATAACCCAATAGTAGATTATTCCACAGATAAGTAAAATTCTCAAAGTTTAGTCCAACTACACTATAAACAAGATATAAAAGAGGAACAATTAAAAATAGTGAAATTAGGGATGTTAATAATTTAACATTCATCTTTTGATGCTTTTAGAGACTACTTCCAACCTCCAGAATCAAATATACGAATTGCTTCATTTCTTTTGGAACCTAACATATTCAAATCAAGAGGGTCTTTTCTAAATGCACCCCATTCTTTTACAATATCATTTGGATCAATATTTGGTTTTACTGAATATTCGAATGTGTTATTTACATATATCTCTTGAGCCTCATCACTTGTTAGGTATTCAATCAATTTAAGTGCATTAGATTTGTTAGGAGCATTTTTTGCAAGAGCAACTCCTGAAACATTTATATGAGATCCTCTTTGTCCATCCCCTTGATTTGGAAAAAAAACTGATATTGATTTACCTGCATTTACTTCCTCTTCATTTTCTGATGATAGTAAAAGCCCAATATAATATGAGTTAACGATAGCAACATCTCCTTGACCAGCAGCAATTGCTTTTACTTGATCTCTATCATTTCCTTTTGGATCTCTTGCAAAGTTCGAGACTACTGCTTCAGTCCAATTTTGAGTAACTTCCTCTCCTAAGTTAGCAACAAGTGAAGATAGAAGAGCTTGATTATATGAGTTAGATGATGATCTGACTAAAAGTCTTCCTTTCCATTTTTCATTTGCAAGATCTTCATATGTAGATAGATCACTTTCTTGAACCCTTTCATTACTGTAAACAAGAATTCTTGATCTATAAGTTACTGGAACCCAAAACCCATTTGGGTCTGTTAAGCTTTCTGTAATTCCATCTGTTAAACTTTCATCATTATACTTTTGAAGTAAATCCATATCAGATGCTTGCCATAATTTTCCGACATCAACTGTTATGAATAAATCTGCAGGACTGTTTTCTCCTTCATTTTTCATTCTTTGAATTAATTCATCAGCATTAGCCTTGATTACATTTACTTTAATACCTGTAATTTTTTCAAAATTATCATATTGAAGCTGGTCAACATCATAGTGTCTCTGACTATACATATTGACAATTTGTTCTGAATTNTNATTAGAACAAGCTAAAATAAANAGNGCAAAAAGAGGGAATAATTTTTTCATAANTGATTAATTAAAGCACAATATTAAAAAAATTATTTTTATTTAGACTAATTCTAAATAAATATTTAAATTAGCATCGAAAATAATTTAGAACGGTTCTAAATAATTTAGAAATCGAATAAGCATAAACCATTTAGGACCGTTCTAAATGTATTAACAAATACAATGATAAATATGAAAAATTTATTATATATCTCAATTATTTTATATGGTACTAATTTAATTTCACAAAATTTAGATCAAACCATAGNTAACGATAGCATTACCAATCTTGATGAAGTTATCATAAAATCAAATACAATTCTTGGAAATAAGTTTGTGGCAAGAAACAGGACAGGTGCTGCCTATTATCTTTCAACAGATGAGTTAGCAGATTTTAATTATACTGATATAAATAGAGCATTAAACAAAATATCAGGAGTTAATTTTTATGAAGAAGATGGATTTGGCTTACGACCCAATATAAGTATACGTGGGACATCTCCAGAAAGAAGCTCAAAAATTGCAATAATGGAAGATGGTATTTTAATTTCTCCCGCACCATATAGTGCATCCTCTGCATATTATTTTCCATCAGTTGCAAGAATGCAAGCAGTTGAGGTTTTAAAAGGAAGTAGTCAAATTCAATATGGACCATATACAACTGGTGGTGCAATAAATTTTGTTTCTACTGAAATACCAAAATCATTTCAAGGTAAAATATCAAGTAGTTACGGAAGCTTNAATACAGGACANACTTATTCAACANTAGGAAGCAGCAATGNNAATTTTGGATATATGATTGAATATTTAAATTATAATTCTAATGGATTTAAAGACTTAGGCGAAAATTTAAATACTGGTTTTGATATTAATGAAATAACATCAAAAGTTAGATTTAATTCATCAAAAGATGCAAAAATTGATCAAAGTTTAGAATTCAAATTTCACTATTATGATGAGNTATCNAATGAAACATACCTTGGCTTGACTGATTCAGATTTTAAAAAANCACCNTTTNTAAGATANATTGGATCTGGAAAAGATAAAATGGATGCTGAACATAACCAATNTCTTATAACACATGAAATTAAAATTTCAGAAAAATTTAATATAACCNCAATCCTATATCATAATGGATTTAAAAGAAATTGGTATAAACTTGATGATATTGTTCATAATGGAGAATCACAAAAANTTTCAAAAGTTATCTCAAATCCAGATTTATATTCTGGACATTTAGCATTTGTCAAAGGTGAAATCAATGGAGCAAGTAATTTTTTAAAAGTAAAAGCTAATAACAGAAAATATGTTTCACAAGGTGTTCAGACAAAAATAGACTATCATTGGTATGGAAAAAACAACTCTTTCAATGATTTAGAAATTGGACTAAGATTTCATTATGATGAAGAAGATAGGTTTCAATGGGAAGATATTTATACAATGAATTATGGAGTAATTAATATAGATAAGCGAGGAGANAAAGGTTCTCAAGGTAATAGAGTTAGTTCAGCTAATTCNTTTGCATCNTATATAATGTATAAATACAAATACAATGGTTTCACAATAACACCNGGAATAAGATATGAATCTATAAAATTGGAAAGGAATGATTGGGGAAAATCTAATCCGTTAAGAAATGAAAGTGATTTATCANATAGGGAAAATAATATTTCTGTTTTNATCCCAGGTATTGGACTTAATTATAATCTCAATAACAAGATTTCAATNTTTGGAGGAATTCACAAAGGTTATTCACCTCCTGGAAGCTCAGATGGTCAAGAAGCTGAGCAGAGCATAAATTCTGAGCTAGGGNCAAGACTATCATTTAATAATGTTAACTCTGAAATAATTTTCTTTCAAAACAATTACTCTAATTTACTTGGAAATGATTTAGCTGCAACAGGTGGATTTGGTGAANTTGACCCATTCAATGCGGGAGAAGCATTGGTAAATGGTTTTGAATTTCTTTTAAGAAGTAATTTGATTGATAATGATAAGACAATGATTCCCCTTTCCCTTTCCTACACTCTCACTAATGCAAAATTTTTAACTGACTTTGGAAGTACTCAGGATATTTGGGGAGAGGTTAGAGATGGTGATAGAATTCCATATATTCCACAACATCAATTTAATTCATCATTAAGCATTCAAACTAAAGATTATGAAATCAATTTAAGCGCAAACTATAATGGAAAATTCTCAACTGTTGCAAATGGTTCATCTAAAATACCATCTTATTTTGTCTTTGATGTTTCATTTATATATAATCTTCGTTCAGACTTAATATTTAGATCTAAAATTATTAATCTTTTTGATAAAAAATATTCAGTTTCAAGAGCACCTGCAGGTCTAAGACCTGGCCATCCTTTTGGAATTTATGCTGGATTTGAGTACAAATTTTAATTAACTTTAAAGTATAGTTACTTTAAATTATATGACTAAAAATTACGAGATTATAATTTATGATGGTATATGTGTACTATGTAATTACTTTATTCGATTTATTTTAAAAAAAGATAAAAAGGCTCATTTTAAAGCAACAAATCTGCAAAGTGATTTTACAAAAAAAAAATATCCAGAAATTCTATCCGTTGATTCAGTTGCAGTTATTTTGGAAAATGGAAAAATTTTGCAAAAAAGTAAAGCAGTTTACTACATTTTACAAAAAGTTAAAGTCTTACTATTAATCAGAGTTTTAATTTATGTTTTTCCAACATTTTTTTCAAATATAGTCTATGATTTTATTGCTCTAATTAGATACAAATTATTTGGGAAATACTCCTATTGTCCCGTACTCAAAGGGGATTTAAAAAATAGAATAATTGAATAAGAAAATCTTATGAACCTATAACGATATTTTTTTATCATCTATTTAGAATAGTTCTATATTAGACAAGGGAACTCTTAACAATACTTTTTGAACCTTTAGCGTTATTATTTGTAAATTTGTAAAAATTATATTTGCAAAAATCTATTTTGATTTGGTTGGATTAATAAGTCTTAATTACAAAGTTGCCCCTATTGAACTTAGAGAAAGGTTCTACCTAGATGATGCACAAAAAATTGTTTTTCATAATCTTTTGAAAAAAAAGGTTGGTGTGGAGGGATTGATGCTCATATCTACATGTAATAGAACTGAAATATACTTCGAATTTGAGAATCATATAGGAAACGAAAATAAGTTTATTCACAGCATAGTTAAAGAGCTCTCAGAATTTAGAAACTTTAA
>NHJR02000031.1 GCA_002169155.2 Flavobacteriaceae bacterium TMED220 | reverse complement strand
AATATTTTCCTTCAGATAGTCAGGGATACTTTTCTTGGTTACTCTTTCAATGATTAACGCCAGAAGGTCTGCGCCAGAACCGTAATACCAAATCGATCCTGGCTGAGATACTAATGGAGATTTTAATAATGCATTTATGCGACTTTCTAAATCCGAGTGAAGTTTATAATCAGTTATTCCTTTTGTAGAAAATTCATTGCCATAAATAAGATCCCCTACCTCTTTATCTAGTAAACTATTTCCTAAACCATGAGAAATTCCTGAAGTATGATTTAATAATTGGGCAATTGTAATTATTTTATTTTTAAGAGTAGTAGTGCCTTTTATCCCTTCATTTACATTTTTAGATACTTCTAATTTAGAAATTTCAGGTATATATTTTTCAATATTTTCATCCAAACTAATTAAACCTCTTTCATAAAGCTGCATTATAGCAACACTAATTATAGGCTTTGTCATGGATTGAATAAAGTAAATACTGTTTTTTATAAGTTTTTCTTTTGTTTTGAGGTTTGAAAACCCAACTGCTATATGCGAGACTATGGCTTCATTTCTTGCCAATAAAAATTCTGCACCAGCAATTTTCTTATTTTCAATTTCAATATCAATAAAATCTTCGATCTTATTTAATTTGCTAAGGTCTATCCCTTCTAGTATATCTTGGCTAAAAGATAAAAGAGGTAGTAGAAAANAGAGTATTTTAATNTTTTTATTCAATCTATTAAAAAAATTAAGACAAATTATTTACNTGAAATAATANTTANTATCTGTAATATTCAGGTTTAAATGGNCCANTTTNATTCACTCCAATATACTCTGCTTGATCCTTTGATAATTTTTCTAATTCAACGCCAAGATGGTCTANATGAAGGGCTGCTACTTTTTCATCCAAATGTTTGGGAAGCATGTAAACTTTATTGGAATAGTTTTTATAATTTTTCCANAACTCTATTTGAGCTAAAGTTTGATTGGTAAAAGAATTACTCATAACGAAGCTAGGATGACCAGTTGCACACCCGAGATTAACTAATCTTCCCTCAGCTAATACTATTATTTCGTTTCCGTTTTCAAGNGTATACATGTCAACTTGNGGCTTAATCTCTTGCTTATTTTTACCAAAATTTGAATTAAGCCAAGCNATATCTATTTCGTTATCAAAATGGCCAATATTACATACTATAGTTTTATCTTTCATNTTAGGGAAATGTTCTTGATTTAATATATTTTTATTCCCTGTTGCAGTAATTATTATATCNGAATCAGAAATAACAGAATTAATTCTTTTAACTTCAAAGCCATCCATTGATGCTTGAAGTGCACAAATTGGATCAACTTCAGAAACAGTTACNATTGAACCTGCNCCTTTAAATGAGGCAGCAGTTCCTTTACCNACGTCACCGTAACCTGCAACNAATACTCTTTTACCTGCAAGCATAATATCAGTNGCCCTTCTTATTGCATCTACAGCGCTTTCTTTAGTTCCATATTTATTATCAAACTTTGATTTAGTTACAGAATCATTAACATTTATAGCTGGAATAGGTAAAGTTTTATTTTTCATTCTTTCATAGAGCCTATGAACACCAGTTGTAGTTTCTTCAGATAAACCTCTTATTTCTTTGACTAGTTCAGGATAATTATCCAGAACTAAATTAGTTAGATCTCCACCATCATCTAAAATCATATTTAATGGTTTTTTTTCTTCACCAAAGAATAAAGTTTGTTCAATACACCAATCAAATTCTTGTTCGTTCATTCCTTTCCAAGCAAAAACAGGTATTCCCGCAGCAGCTATTGCAGCAGCAGCGTGATCTTGAGTTGAGAAAATATTACATGATGACCATGTAACCTCAGCACCTAAATCTACAAGTGTTTCAATTAATACAGCTGTTTGAATAGTCATGTGAAGNCATCCTGCAATTCTTGCTCCTTTTAATGGACTAATATCTTTATATTCTTTTCTTAAAGCCATTAAACCAGGCATTTCATTTTCAGCTAAATGAATTTCTTTTCTTCCCCAATCAGCAAGATTAATATCTTTTACTTTATATTTCATAACAGTTGTATTACTTTTCATAATTATATATTAGTTTATAATATATGTTTTGCAAAAGTAAGACTTTCTTAATATAAATAAATGCCAATAATTAAAGATTTTAAATTAGATTTTTCGACAAGAGTATTAATATGGGAAATAACTGAATTAGAGTCTGAACTAAAATCAGGTATAACGTTCTCAGATGATTTATCTAAAAAATTTGAATCCATAAATTTAAAATATAAAAGAAAAGAGTTCCTTTCTAAAATTAGAATATTAAAAATTTTAAATTATGATTATGAATTTTTAAGTTTTAAAAAATCAGGAAAACCNTTTTTAAATAATAATAAAAAAATTTCTATTTCTAATTCTTATGGAATGGTTATGATAGGAATAAGTNATATAGATTTAGGAGTTGATATTGAAAAGGCTAGGGAAAAAATAAGTAGAATTAAGCATAAATTTATAAATAAAAGTGAAAAATTTATTTCGAATAAAAATAATGAGATTTTGATGTTAACTAAATTATGGACTGCTAAAGAAGCAATATTTAAATCTTACGGAAAGAGTGGTTTGAGTTTTTCAAAGCANATGAACGTTTTACCTTTTAAATCAGACGAAATTAGTGGTAAAGCTTTTGTAATTGATAATGGTGTAATTAAACATTTTTCTCTTATTTTTGTTAATCTNAGAGGCTATTATGCAACAATAGCTTTACCTAAATAATATTATGGAAATATCAGCTGAATTAACCTTAAGTCCTTTGCAGGATAATTATGAGGAATTAATTAAGAAATTTATTATTGAATTAAGAAAAAGTGAATTTAAAGTAATTGAAAATCCTCTTAGTACTCATATTTATGGAGAATATTATTCTTTAATGGAGTTTTTAAAAAATGCTATTGCAAGCTCAATAATTGGTCAGGAAGCTGTTATAATTAATATTAAAATAATTAAAGGTAACAGAAGTGGATATGTTCCAAGTTTTTGATTTTTTTTTCTCTCAATATTCTAATTATTCTACTGTTGATTTTTATTTAGAATTGATAGCAGTTTTCTTTGGATTACTTTCAGTCTGGTATGCTAAAAATAATAATATTAATGTATATCCAACAGGTATAATATCAACGGGTATTTTTATTTATCTATTGTTTAATTGGGGCCTTTTAGGAGATTTGACAATTAATATATATTATTTTTCAATGAGTATTTATGGATGGTATTTTTGGAATATAAAAGATTCCGGTAAAACAGTTAATAAAATTTCCAGTTATTCCAAAAATGAAAAAGTTAAAGTTATAATAATTATGTTTTTGTCAATTATACTAGTTGTTGGGCTATATATTATTTTTGATAAATGGGATAATCCAATTGCTTGGATTGATACAGTTACAACTTCATTATTTTTTGCAGGTATGTGGTTAATGGCAAAAAGAAAATTAGAACATTGGGTATTTTGGATAATTGGAGATATAATTTCTGTCCCATTATATTTATATAAAGGATTGATGTTAACGAGTTTTCAATATCTTATATTTACAATATTAGCTATAAAGGGTTATAAAGAGTGGAGAAATATATTAGTCAAAAAAAATCAAAATGTTTAAAAGTTGTTTTGTATGGACCAGAGTCCTCTGGTAAAACAACTCTTGCTATTCAACTCGCTAAATATTACAAAACAAAATATGTCCCAGAATTCGCAAGGCAATTTTTACAAAATAAATGGGATTTAAATAATGAAACTTGTGATATTGATGATCTNACTAAAATTGCATTTGGTCAAATTAAAATTGAAAACGAAATAGCAGATAAGTCAAATAAGATTTTATTTTGTGACACAAATATTTTGGTAACTAAAGTTTGGTCTGAATCGCATTATGGTGGTTTTTGTCCAAAATTGATTAAAGAATTAGTGAAAGTATACCACTATGATTTATATATTTTAACACAAGTAGATATTCCATGGATNAAAGATGATTTGAGAGACCGCCCAAATAATAGACAAGAAATGTTTGAAATTTTTAAAGCTGAATTGGATAACAAAAAATTTAATTATTTGATTGTAAATGGAAATCAAAGTACAAGNCTAAAAATGGCCATTAAGTTTATTGATAATTATATCTATAAACTAAATAAAAATCATTAAATTTATNATATAAAATAGGGGGTGCTATTATAGCTGAGATTATACCCCAAGAACCTGGGCAGGTAATGCTGCCAAGGGAATTGGAANTCAACAGTTATTTTTTNGTATTGCATAAACCCTGATCAAAATTTTAGNTTATGGAAAAGNATGTTTTTTATTTTTTGTTTTTAATGTTTTCAATTTTAAATAGTCAAGAAAAAGTCCTGGATTCATTAATTAATTTAGATGAGGTAAGTGTAACAGGNTCTAGAGCGTCAGACGATATGCCTATTACATTTTCNAATGTTTCNAAAAAAGATTTGTCNAAGAGAAACTTAGGNCAAGATTTACCCATTTTATTAAATTTTTTACCTTCAGTAGTAACTACTTCTGATGCAGGAGCAGGAATCGGATACACTGGTATAAGGGTTAGAGGAAGTGACGCAACGAGAGTNAATGTTACTATTAATGGTATTCCATATAATGANCCTGAGTCTCAGGGAACTTTTTGGGTNAANCTACCAGATATTTCATCTTCCGTAGAAAATATTCAAGTTCAAAGAGGAGTTGGTACTTCAACAAATGGGTCATCCGCCTTTGGAGCAACTATTAATATATTGACAGATGGAATTTCACAGGAGGGGTACACAAAAATATCAAGAAGTTATGGATCTTTTAACTCTCAAAAATCTACTGTAAAATATTCAACAGGATTAATTAATAATAAATTTGAATTTTCTGGAAGGCATTCAAAGATAAAATCAGACGGTTATATTGATAGAGCCTCTTCAAATTTAAAATCTTATTTTTTTCAAGGACTTTATAAAAATGATAAAAGATTATTTAAATTATTGGTTTTTGGTGGTTCTGAAATAACTTATCAATCCTGGTATGGTGTTGACCCATTCACTTTGAAAAACGATAGGACGTATAACTTTGCAGGTGAAATTTATAATTCTAATAACGAGCTATTAGGGTTTTATGATAACCAAGTTGATAATTATAAACAAGACCATTATCAATTTCATTGGAATGAAAAAATAAATGCAAATTTAAATCTTTCAATAGGTCTCAACTATACTTATGGAAGGGGTTTTTATGAGGAGTATAATAATAATCAAACGTTGAAGAGTCTTAAACTTGAAGATATTAATATTGGAGGAGAAAAAATTATTGAAACTGATAATGTTGGACAAAAGTGGTTAGATAATGATAATTATATNACTACTTTATCTCTTCAGTATTTTACTGATAGGACTAAAATAATTTTTGGTGGCTCTTATGGAAGATATATTGGAGATCATTTTGGGAAAATGGTTTGGGCAAAATTTTCAAGCAATGCATTACCAAATCATGAATTTTATTACAATCAAGGTAAAAAAAATGATGGTAATATTTATATTAAATTAACACAAAAAATTAATAGAAAATTATCTTTATTTGGTGATTTTCAATTAAGAAAAGTTAGTTATAAGGTCAATGGAGAGGTAAATGGGCCAAGTAAAATATCTGTCAATGATAAATTCTCATTTTTCAATCCNAAGTTTGGAATTAATTACAATTTAAATGGTTTAACAAGAATGTATTTCTCATATGCTAGTGCAAGTAGGGAACCAAATAGGACTGATTATGAAAACGGAAATCCTAAACCTGAAAAAATGGATGATTATGAGTTAGGAATTAAATTTTTTAATAATAGAATTGACTCCAAGTTAAATCTCTACCTNATGGATTATAAGGATCAATTAGTTCTAACTGGGCAATTAGATGAAGTCGGAGCTCCAATTAGGCAAAATGTAGGGGACAGCTATAGATTTGGGCTTGAATTTGANGGAATTTTTAAAATNAACGACAAACTAATTTCAGATTTTAATTTAAGTGTTAGCTCAAATAAAAACCGTAACTTTTATTTTAAGCGAGATGGATTAATTCAAAATCTTGGTAAAACAAATATTTCATTTTCTCCATCCGTTATTGCTGGNAATAAATTTATTTTAGTGGTAGATGAAAATTTTTCAGCCAGTGTTTTATCCAAATATGTTGGAGAACAATATATGGGTAATATTGATTCAAATCTTTCAAAACTAGATTCTTATTTTACTAATGATTTAAATATTAATTATCAAATACTTCCAAAAAAATGGATCAAAAAAATGGATATTTATCTTTTGGTTAATAATTTTTTAAATCAAAAATACATATCAAATGGTTATTGGTATAGTTATGATGACAATTGGACTGAGGATGGAAAAATAAACACTATTGAGGGCGTAGGATATTATCCTCAAGCTGGTATTAATTTTTTCTTAGGGACAAATATTGAATTTTAAAATTAATTTGAAATTATTAAATTTGAACCGATTTTTTTAACGGGATAATTTAATAATGGATAGTATTTTTTTGGCTCAGTAGTTTTGTCAATTAGTTGTCCCGTAGCCAAACTATATTTAAAATCCTCACATTCACATTGAATNAANACTCCAATATTTTTCATTTGAGAACAATTGTTAGGATTATGATTTGGGCANCTTGCTTCCCAAGCAAAGAATGAATTACCAGATAAATTAAATAAATAAACCCCTTTAATACCTAATTGAGGAATTAATGTACTTCCTCCAGCATATTTAATATTATCATATTGAGGTAAATTTAAGTTTACAGAGTATTCAAATTCAAATTCTTGTAAATATGGATTTCTATCTAAATTATTTTTTTGACAACTATTGCTCAAAATAATTAGTAAAGTAAAAAGTATTCCATTTAAGAAGATTTTATATGCTTCATTCAAATTCATATATTTGTTAATAGTTTATTTAATCAAATATCGGAATATAATTAAAATAATGAGTAAGGTATCATACTATACTAAAGAAGGGTTTAAAAAATTGAAAATTGAATTAAATCAATTAAAAGATATTGAAAGGCCAAAAGCCTCCCAAGCAATTGCTGAGGCTCGCGACAAGGGTGATTTAAGTGAAAATGCTGAATATGATGCTGCAAAAGAAGCTCAAGGCTTATTAGAACTAAAAATTTCTAAATTAGAGGAAATAGTTAGTAATGCAAGGATAATAGATGAATCTAAACTTGATGATTCTAAGGTGCTGGTCCTATCAAAAGTAAAAGTTAAAAAGATAGACAACGGAATGATTATGAGCTATACTTTAGTTGCTCAGAAAGAAGCTGATTTGAAATCAGGAAAAATTTCAGTTGAATCCCCAATTGGTAAAGGATTATTAGGTAAAAAAGTTGGTGAAATTGCTGAAATCCAAGTACCAAATGGCAAAATTGAATTAGAAATAATTGAAATATCTAGAGATTAACTTTGAAAACTATATTTACTAAAATTATTAATGGAGAGCTACCAAGTCATAATGTCGCTGAGGATGATAATAATATTGCGATCCTAGATATTAATCCCAACTCATTGGGTCACACTCTTTGTATACCAAAAATACAGGTCGATAAAATTTTTGATTTGAGTATTGATGATTTTAATTCACTTATGTCTTTTTCATATAAAGTAGCTAAAGCAATAAATAAAAATGTTAAATGCAAAAGAGTTGCAATTTCAGTAATTGGTTTAGAAGTACCTCATGTTCATGTGCATTTAATTCCAATATCGGACATGGATGATGTAAGATTTATAAAAAAAGTTAAAATAAGTGATGATGAAATGGAAAAATTAGCAAAAAGAATCAATCATAGTTTCAATAATTAAAGTCTTTATTTTTTTATAATTATCTCAAAATTTGTCCCTTTCCCAATTATAGATTTTTTGATCCTGAGTATACCTTTATGGTAATCTTCAATTATTCGTTTAGACAAAGAAAGACCTAAACCCCATCCCTTTTTTTTTGTTGTAAATCCTGGATTAAAAATAAGCTTGAAATTTTTTCTAGGAATACCTTTACCAGAATCAATAATTAAGAGTCTAATTAGCCTTTTTTCGTTTTTTAAAACGATTTTAATTTTCCCCTTTCCTTTCATTGAGTCAATTGAATTATTTAAAATATTCTCCAGAGTCCAACTAAATAATATTTCGTTAACTGGTATTTTAATTTTTTTTTCATTGTGAATATATTCCCATTTTAAATATTTGGAATTTCTTTTTTTTAAATAATTTATAGTATCTAAAATCAAGTCTACTAAATTACTTTCTTTCAAATCTGGTAATGAACCTATTTTTGAAAATCTTTCAGTAATTATTTCAAGACGTTTAATATCCTTTTCAATTTCTAGGATAGAATTATTTTTTAAGCCTCGTTCCTTAATTAAGGAAGTCCAGCCCATTAATGAAGTTAAAGGAGTTCCTATTTGGTGTGCAGTTTCTTTTGCCATTCCAGCCCAAAGTTTATTTTGCTCTGAAATTTTAGTTATTCTAAAATAGAAATACAAAACTGATCCAAACAGTAAAATTACAAGNAGTAATGCTATTGGGTAGTATTGCAGTTTCCTTAAAATTTTTGAATCTCCATAATAGAGTTTTTGATTAATTAGGTTATCATAATTTATTATAATAGGGTCATTTTGTATTTTNAGGATTTTTAATTGGTGNTATAAATCAGATGAATCTTTATTAAATTCAATTTTCCATTCAATATTTTTANAATCAATAATTTTTTCTTNTGAATTCAAAAGAATAATTGGGGTATTGCCAATTTTTTGCAGTACATCAAAAACAATATTACCATAATCGTTATTTAAATTTTCTTTTTTTATTAGTTCTTTTTGAGCTGAGGCCCATAATTCCATTTTTGCTCTTTCTTCATTCTTTAAAATTTGAAAAAGGGTATTTGTATTCCATAGAATAAAACTTACTAAAAGAAATGAAACAATTAGTCCGATATTAATAATTGTATTTTTTGAGAGACTTATCAAACTTAATCGCAATAGATTTTCACTAAATATAGTATAAAATGCTTAAAAATATTTATTTAAACTTTGATGTAAACATTTTTTATATTTATAGAAATTAAATAAAACAATAAATGGAAATTAGTGGAAAAATTAAATGGATTGATGAAATAAGGACTTATGGTTCTAATGGATTTAGAAAAAAGGAGCTAGTNATTACNACTCAAGAGCAATACCCTCAAAATATATTAATAGAATTCACTCAGGAAAAATGTGAATTATTAGATAAATATGAGATAGATGACAATATTAAAATAGGAATTAATATTAGAGGNAGAGAGTGGATTAACCCTGAAGGACAAACTAAATATTTTAATTCAATTCAGGGTTGGAGAATTGAAAAAATAGAGATTCCTGATATTGAAAATAAGCCTGAATCATTTACAACAAATACTGAATCCCCGTCTCAAGATGTTAATGAAGAAGAAGATGATTTACCTTTTTAATCTAAAAAAAACGAGTTCGTTGTTTGTAAAAAGCAATTAATATATTAAATTTGCGGGCTTTGATAATTAATAATTAAAAAAATATTTTGAGTGATTTAAGTTTTAAAACGGTCTCAGCAAATAAATCTAATGTTGAAAAAAATTGGGTTCTGGTTGATGTTGAAGACTTGATACTCGGTAGAGTTGCATCTCAAATAGCAATTTATCTAAGAGGTAAACATAAACCAAATTATACACCTCATGTAGATTGTGGTGATAATGTTATAGTTATTAATGCATCCAAGGTCAAACTAAGTGGTGATAAGTGGAAAAATAAAAAATATATTAGACATACAGGATATCCAGGTGGGCAAAGGTCTTTATCTGCTGAAGAGTTATTTAAAAAAAACCCAATAAAACTTNTTGAAAATGCAGTCAAAGGTATGTTGCCNAAAAATAAGTTAGGATCAAATCTATATAGAAATCTTAAAGTTTTTTCAGNATCAGACCATAACATCACTGATAATACTTTGAAAGAAGTTAAATTTAATAAAATATAATGGATGTAATTCACACTATAGGAAGAAGAAAAACNTCAGTTGCCAGAGTATTTATGTNCAAAGGCAAAGGAGATGTTGTAATTAATAATAAAAAACTTTCTGAATATTTTACTACTGANAANCTTCAATTTAAGGTTTTACAACCNTTTATTCTTACTAACACTGAAAAATCATATAATCTAAAAATATCTGTTGTTGGAGGAGGTAATACTGGCCAAGCTGAATCTATTCGTTTAGCTATATCTAGAGCTCTTTGTAAAATTAATGATGAATTTAGAGNATCATTAAAACCTGAAGGTCTATTGTCTAGAGATCCTAGAATGGTTGAGCGTAAAAAATTTGGTCAAAAGAAAGCTAGAAAGAAGTTTCAGTTTTCTAAAAGATAATTTTTTTTGCTCTTTTTTTTAAATAAAAAAAAGATTGTTCATTATTTAATCTGTTGCCCACTCGAATTCTTTCGAGTTTTAGTTTAGCATCTAAATATTGGAGGCCTAAGATATAGCCACTTCGATATTGCTAAATTTCGGAACGTAAACTAATAGAAATGGGAAAAATTGAAGTAAAAGACCTGCTTGATTCAGGCGTACATTTTGGTCATCTAACAAGAAAATGGAATCCTAACATGGCTCCTTACATTTATATGGAAAGAAATGGGATTCATATTATAAATTTATATAAAACTGCTGCTAAAGTTAACGAAGCATCTTCTGCAATTAAGAAAATTGCTGCTTCTGGAAGAAAAATTTTGTTTGTTGCAACCAAAAAACAAGCTAAAGATATTGTTGCTAAAAAAGCCTCAGAAGTTAAAATGCCGTATATAACTGAAAGGTGGCCTGGAGGAATGTTAACTAATTTTGTTACCATTAGAAAAGCTGTAAAAAAAATGTCTTATATAGATAGAATGAAAGAAGACGGTACTTTTGAGACTCTTTCGAAAAAAGAAAAACTTCAAGTTAATAGGCTGAGATCAAAATTAGAAAAAAATCTAGGTTCAATTTCTGAAATGACAAGACTTCCTGGAGCGATTTTTGTTGTTGACATTAAAAGGGAATACATTTCTATCAAGGAGGCCCAAAAATTAAAGATACCAATCTTTGCTATGGTCGATACAAATTCTGATCCAAGAGACGTTGATTTTGTAATTCCTTCTAATGATGACGCTTCTAAATCAATTGATAAAATCCTTTCCATAATTTCTAGCTCAATTTCTGAAGGGCTTGAAGAAAGAAGAAATGAAAAAGAGGAAGCAGCTAAGGCAGAGAAAGAAAATATTAATGATAATGTCAAGGCTGAAGCTAATGAATCAACAGATAAATAATTATAATTAAGAAAAAATGAAAATTACAGCACAAGATGTAAACAAGCTAAGAAAGTCAACAGGGGCAGGGATGATGGATTGTAAAAAAGCTCTTCTAGAATCAGATGGTGATTTTGATAAAGCTGTTGAAAATTTGAGGAAAAAAGGGCAAAAAGTCGCTGCTAATAGGGCAGATAGAAATTCTTCGGAAGGTGTAGTTTTAGCAAAGGTCAATTCTGAGAATAATCTTGGAGTTTTAATTTCTTTGAACTGCGANACAGATTTTGTAGCTAAAAATGAGGATTACCTTAAATTAGCTTACGAAATTTTAGATATAGCTATTAACATAAACAGTTTAGATGAGTTACTTTCATCTACTTATAAAAACACTACAGTTTCAGAAAAATTAACTGAACAAACTGGCGTTATAGGTGAGAAAATCGAAATAGGTGGGTTTAAAATAATAAAAGGTGACTTTGTTGGATCATATNTCCATTCTGGAAATAAGATAGCTAGTTTAGTAAGTATTTCTCATAAT
>NHJR02000030.1 GCA_002169155.2 Flavobacteriaceae bacterium TMED220 | reverse complement strand
ACACTGTTATTCTTTCTAAAATTTAGAATCTTTTTCACAAATGCTTTAGCTTCAATCTGATCTTTATTTAGTTCTTTACCTAGAAAGCCATCTACCTTATCACCTTTCCATCCACCTGGGAAATCTTTTCTTATAAAACCGTGACTTCCAGGCTTATCAGAGTTATTCATTAAAATCTCTGTACCATATAAAACTTGAGGAATTCGAGGTAATAAAAAAATAAGCCCTAAAGCCATTTTTGTTTTAATTAAATCGTGATCAAATACAGTATATACCCTATCCATGTCATGGTTATCTAAAAAAATAAACATCCTACTTGGATCAGAATAATAAAAGTCATTTGCTAAACCTTCATATATTTTTATTAAACCTTTATTCCATGATTCTTTTTCATTAATCCCCTCAATTATATTTTTTTGCATGGGAAAATCCATTACTGAATTTAAATTAGATTCATAACCATCACTATTTTTTTTTGAATTTTGCCAATAATTGACTAATAAAGGATTATAGCTCCACTCCTCGCCAACAATGGAGAATTTTGGGAATTCATTCATTATTTGTCCAGCCCATTTACTCATGAAATTTTTATCTCCATAAGGATAGGTATCCTGTCTAATACCACCTAATGACAGAGTTTCAATCCACCAAATACTATTTTGAATCAGATACTTTTCCATAAATTCATTTTTATGATTTAGATCTGGCATTGTTGAGACAAACCATCCATCTGTCATTATATCTTTATCAATTTTTGAGGCATAAATATCTTGATGTGATGTTCTTCTGTGGTTAGTGTTTATAAAGTATTTATTTATACTATCTTGATTGTATAAAGGAGACTCTCTCATTTTATCAATTGAAATTGGTTTATTTAAAAATTCATCTTGATAATTTACCCAATTATCAAATGGCAAATCATCGATCCACCAGTGTTCTAATCCACAGTGATTTACAATTTGATCCATAATTAACTTGATACCTTTTGATTTTAATTTTTTAGAAAAATCAATTAACTCATCCATGGTTCCAAACCTAGGGTCAACTTTATAATGATCAGTTATAGAATAACCATGATAAGAAGCTTTAAACATATCGTTTTCATTAAAAGGATTTGTCCAGATTGCTGTGAATCCCATATCCTTAATATAATCGATATTATTTGATATGCCTTTAATATCTCCACCATGACGGGCATAATCATCAGCCCTATTAATTTTATTTTCATTCAGTCCATTTATTATATCATTATCATAATCACCGTTAGAAAATCTATCTGGAGTTATCAAATAAACTACATCGGAATTATCAAATCCAATAAAATTATTTGAATTAGTTTTTCTTTCTATTAATTCATATTCATAAGTAATATTTATAGAATCAGAATTAATAAATAACATTTTAATTATGCCTGGCTTAGCAAATGAATGGATTTTCAAATCGACGAAAAGATAGTTAGGACTATCAGCATTGTTGATCTTAACTATTTCAATACCTGGATAGTTAATTTCAAGATTTGAATTTCTGATATTTTCACCTTTAACCAATAACTGAAGTGTATTGCTTTTAAAACCAACCCACCAATTAGGCGGATCTATTCTATCGATTTGTGAAAAACAATTTAAACAAAATAATAGTGATAAAAAATTAACAAAATAATACATTAAATATGTTTTTAAAATATTGAAATTATAATATTTATTATATTTGAAAAAAAATATTCATGGGCGTTGGTGGTATCGTTATTGGAACAATTTTTCTTTGTCTTGCCATAATGGTTATAATTGAAATCAAAGAAAGATTTTTATAAAAAAACCCTTTATTTAAAAGGGTTTTTTTAATAATTATGTTGTGATCTTTTTTTGCCAAAAATAAAGTATTACAAAGGCGATAATTAATATTCCTGGAAAACTCAACATATAGGTCATAGTTGTCTGCCCTACAGCTAATTCTAAAGCATCTCCTGTTAAACCTGAAGTAGATAGATCGCTATTTGCAGAATCAATCCACCCGCCTATAACAGGTTGAAAAATTGCTGTTGAAAACATACCCATTGCCCCAACAATTGACATNCCAAGTGCTCCTGATTTAGGNATTTTTTCAGCTATAAAACCTATCATGTTTGGCCANAAATAACAAACNCCAGCACCATATATTATTGCNGTAAGATAAACAACAGCACCAGTTTGAGTACTGTATAGGTATATACCTAAGAGAGTAAGCACAGCAGAACCTAGTAGCACTCCCGTTTGATCAAATTTATGTACAAGATCNCCACCAAAATATCTACCAATAGCCATGGTTCCAGTCCCTAATGCTAAAAGCACAAGAGGAGGAGCTCCACTTTGACTTAGAATTAATGACGTCCATTGTGATGGTCCAAATTCAGAAATNGCAGTAAAAGCCATACATATAACCATAAAAATAAATAGAGGATTAATGCAAGCCTTAACATTATCAATAATAGCAGAATCACCAGAAATTCTTGGTTTAGGGAAAACCTGACCNAAAAATAAGTATGCATAAATAACAGTAGGAATCAATATATAAGCCATTTGGACTTGCCATCCTAAAGATAAAGAAGTAAGCAATTGAGAACTAAGACTACCTACAACTATCCCTCCAGGAAACCACATATGGAATCTGTTAAGAAGCGTATTCATTCTTTTCCCGGTGTATGAATCAGCAATCATTGGATTACAAGCTGCCTCAGTACAACCATTTCCTATTCCTATTAAAAGAGTTGCTATTAATAAACCTGTATACCCACCAGAAAAAATAGCCAATAATATTCCCGTGGTNTGAGAAAAAAAAGCAAATTGCATAATTTTTTTTGGCCCAATTGCATGATAGAAGAGTCCACCTAATACCATGGAAATTGGAAAGCCCAAAAACCACATTGATGTAATAAATCCAAGCTGAGTTGCAGTTAAACCAAAAGCATCTCCAAGCTGGGGAAGAATTCCTGCATAAATTGCAAATGAAAAAGCAGTTGAAATTAGAGCAAAACAACTACCATAAAAAAGTCTTAAATCGTTTTTCATTGTTTTTGTTTTTGTTTATAGTTTACTTAAAGATAGTTTTTTTTTATAATTTTAAAAACTATTAAATTAAAACTTACAGTTAANTTNTTGTAATCNTTANAGCTNTAGATTTAATTGAAGCTTAATAATTGTATATTTGTAAAAGATTAATTTGTTAAATTTTAAAANACAAATTTTTCTATTAAACCAAATTAAGTTAAATCATAAATTGAACCATTTAATTTTTAAATAATGCATTTAACTGATAAACAAAGAGTTGAAAGACTAGGACATTTAAATAATGGTTGGAAAATCGAAAACCAATTATTAGTTAGATCATTTGAATTTAAAGACTTTGTTCATGCCTTTGAATTTTTAAAAAGAGTTGCTGANATATCTGAAAAAAACAATCATCATCCCCATATATATAACAGTTACAATAAAGTGGTTATTAAATTAATCACACATGACTTAGACTCTATTTCATCTAAGGATTTTGATTTAGCTTTAGANATTGATAAAATTAAATAACTATGCAATGGTATGTGAAAAATAGATGGTGGATATGGTCTGTAACAGGAGTCTATTTAGCATATAGAATCTTATTATCAATATTTTACAATTAAATTTCATGACTAATCCAAAAAAAATATCTCACGAAGCTCCTGGAAAATTTGAAGTANCAAGATTTGAAAAAATTCATTCTGTTACATTTGATAATGCTAGAAATGCATCAAAACTTGTTGCAAAAGAAATAGTTGATTCAATTAATTCAAAAAAAAATAAACCCTTTATCTTAGGACTTGCTACTGGATCCTCGCCAATTGGAGTATATAAAGAATTAGTAGAATACTATAAAAAGGGGAAAGTAAGTTTTAAAAATGTTTTTACATTCAATTTAGATGAGTACTATCAATTAAAAAAATCTCATCCACAAAGTTATTACACGTTCATGTATAATCATCTTTTTTCACATATAGATATTCCTAAGGAAAATATTAATATCCCAAACGGACAAACTAAATCTGACCAAGTCCTAGATTATTGTAAAAAATATGAAGAAAAAATTAATAGCTTAGGAGGTATTGACTTTCAACTACTTGGAATAGGGAGAACTGCCCATATTGGTTTTAATGAACCTGGTTCCAATAAAAACTCAGTTACAAGATTAATTGTTTTAGATCCTATTACTCGAGAGGATGCTTCATCTGAATTCAATGGAATAAATATGGTTCCAGAAAAAGCTATCACAATGGGAATTAGTACAATCATGAAATCTAAAAGAATTGTTCTTCTTGCATGGGGACATAAAAAATCAAAAATAATTGCCAAAACTATAGAAGGTCAAATTTCATCTAGTGCTCCAGCTACATTTTTACAAAATCATGATAATATATCAATCATTTTGGACCAAGAAGCAAGTGATGAGCTTACAAAAAATAAAACGCCTTGGGTAGTAAGAGAATNTAAATGGAATGACCATTTAAGAAAAAAAGCGATAATCTGGTTAAGTAATAAAACCAGAAAACCACTCCTGAAATTAACCTTGAGAGATTATAATGAAAATGGATTGGCAACTTTAGTTGCNGAACAAGGCAATTTACATGACCTAAATATCTGGATTTTCAATGAAATACAAAAAACTATCACAGGTTGGCCAGGTGGTAAACCAAATCATGATGACACCTATAGACCAGAAAGAGCAAAACCNTCAAAAAAAAGAATAATCATTTTTAGTCCACACCCTGATGATGATGTCATTTCAATGGGTGGAACTTTTGTTAGATTAATCGATCAAGGACACGAGGTACATGTAGCTTATCAAACATCCGGTAATATTGCTGTTTCAAATGATGAGGCACTTAAATTCATAGAAGTAATGAATGGGGTTGATGAAAAATATCAAAAAAATTCTCTTTATAAAAAAATCAAAAAGCAAATTTTATTAAAAAAAGATGGCGACCCTGAATCTAAAGATGTAATGCATTTAAAAAGTTTAATTAGAAAGAGTGAATGTATAGGTGCTGCAAAATTTTTAAACTTACCTGAAAAAAACTTACATTTTCTGAATCTTCCATTTTATGAAACAGGTTTTATTAAAAAAAATGAACCTTCTGAAATGGATCATAAAATAACAACTGAATTGATAAAACAAATTAAGCCTCATCAAATATACGCTGCTGGAGACCTAGCGGATCCTCACGGTACACATAGAATTTGTCTTGATATAATTTTTAAATCAATTGAGAGTATAAAAAATGAAAAATTCATGAATGATTGTTGGTTATGGCTCTATAGGGGAGCATGGCAGGAATGGAATATTGAGGATATTGAAATGGCTATTCCAATGAGTCCGTCTCAAGTNATTCAAAAAAGAAATGCAATTTTATTTCANCAATCTCAAAAAGANAAAGTAATGTTTCAGGGAAATGATAAAAGAGAGTTTTGGTTAAGAGCTGAAGAAAGAAATAAAAAAACAGCTAAAAAATATAATAAACTTGGAATGGCTGAATATGAAGCAATTGAAGCATTCAAAAGATACTATTTCTAAGTTAGAGAANAACTATTTTATTTTTACAGATCGAGTCAAATCCCCACTGCTATTATAGAAATCAATCTTTTCAGTCTTGTTTGAGACAAATATTTTTTCACTAGATTGAGACTGAAAACTATTTTGTGAATTTCTTTCAACAAATCTATAATTTTCAGAATCATAATAAACTCTTAAAGTTTGCTCATTAATTTCCCAATTAAAGACTTTGTTTTTTTTATTATTTTTTTCTCTATACACTTTTAAAGAATCATTATTTTGAGAGCTTATGTACAATAGATATTCATCTTTAACACTTAATTTCACAAGGCTTTTAGCGTCTTTATCGATAAATAAATTGGTTTTGTCAATATCAACAAATGAAAAACCTTTACCTTTTTTATTTTTAAAAATCAATCCATTTAATGCGTCTGCCCTACCCTGTTTTGTCTCTACTCCATAATCATTTCCTACAACCATTAAATCTTGAAAGGAGTCATCATCGAAATCATGAGAAATTATAGAATATACTGGAGCCCATTGTGCTTGAATAGGTAAAGAGTGCATTCTAAATTTATTATTTCCTAAATTTTCAACCCATGAACTTTTCATCCATGTAGATTTTTTAATAATTGCGTCTTTTAAAGTATTTGAATCAAATATTTCATCCATTGTTTCTTCTCCAAATGATCCAAATGAATTATATTTTTTTCTAATTCCAGTAAATTGCTTTATAACATCTTCCATAGGATGATAAATAAAATTTTTTCTTATTCCAATACTATCTCTCAAGTAATATGAAATAAATGGGTCAATACTTCCATTTGAATCAAAATCTTTTGCAGTCAAAGTTATGGGCTCTGAAGCACTTGCTCTTAAATAGGAATTCTCACCAAAATTACCGACTATATAGTCAGAATCACCGTCATTGTCAAGATCTGTCACGTTAATCGAATTCCACCATCCAGAAAAATTTTCAATACCAGTTTTTTTAATTTCTTCAAGTTGACCTTTATTATTTTTAAAAAATCTTAATTCAGACCAATCACTAGCAATGATCAAATCAATCCAATTATCATTATTAAAATCCGACCAAACAAAATCACTTACCATACCAAAATCAATATCACCAAATATTTTTTCTGTAGAATCAATAAATTTCACCATATCATTATCAGTAATATTTTCTAATAAAAATGATTTGTCTGATTTTGGATAGTTTTGCGGACTAACTCTACTTGCAACAAATAAATCTAAATCACCATCTTTGTCAAAATCACAAAACTTTACAGCAGAACCATTAGAATTATTTTTAGGAAGAGCATCTTTTTTAATATCAAATTTTCCAGAGCCATCATTAATCCATAATACATCTTCATATAGCTTACTAGATTTTGAATATTGTGATGAACCATGAGAAATATAAATATCAAGATCATTATCATTATCAGCATCAAAAAGGGCAATTCCAGAATCCTCCTCATGTAGTTTATTGTTTTCTTTTAAATTAATTTTCTCAGACTTAAAAGTTCCATCCGGTTTTTGAATAAAAAGTTGCTCTTCATATGATCTACTTGAACCAATTAAAAGATCTTCTAATCCGTCGCCATTTATATCTCCTACAGATAANACAGGACCGTATTGAGAAAACTTATGAGGAATAGTCCTTTGAATATTAAAATCTATAAAATCAATATCCTTATTTTTATAGAGTATTCTTGACTCCCTAGAGGAATNATAAAACATTGGACTTANATTATTATAAAGTTTAATTCCCTCTAAATTTTCCTTAAATTCTAAAATNTTTAAACTATTTATTTTTAAATCNNTGAAAATTTGATTCTTCCCACCTACCCAATTAACCAGAACAGAATCAACTTCGCTATTTTTTCCCAGACCAAAATGAATAACATCTTCAGTTTTTGACAAATAGCCTCTACCAGAAATTAATGAATGAGCTTGTTTTTTATTATTATAATAAATTGTGAGTTTNGAACCGTATAAGTTCTTCTTTTTCAAAGAATCAACTAGCTTTATTCTTATATAATTATTTGATTCTAAGCTTTTTAAATCATTTCTTAACAAAGAGGCCTTATCATTTATATTATTAAAAACAATATCCAAATCTCCATCATTATCTAAATCACCATAAGCAGCGCCATTAGAATAAGAGGGAAAATCGATAGACCATTTTTTTGATACATCCTCAAACTGTAGATTACCCATATTTTTAAAAATAAAATTTGGCACCTTAATTTGAGGTATTGCTGATAATAAAACTTCTTTACTTACTAGTCTGCTTGCAGATTGCCTAAAGTTTCCAAAATCTTTGTCTATCACGTCCTTTGGAAATCCATTTACGACCAATAAATCTTTCCATCCGTCATTATCAAAATCAGCAAATAATGAGGACCAACTCCAATCCGTTTCATGAACTTTGGAGAACATTCCAATTTCACTAAAAAAAGGAAGATTATTATTTGGATTGATACCCATATTCAATTGTAAAGTGTTTCTTGTATATTGATATTCGTAATTATATTTCCTGGTTAGAATTTCTCTTTGATAATTTGTGCCTTTTTGAAATAATTTTTTCCTTTTATTGTAATATGGTTGCATTTCGGAAGTAAAAAGATCTAGTCGCCCATCATTATTTATATCTGAAATGTCACTACCCATAGCGCTTAAACTGTAATGTTTAAATATTTCACCAGCTTTATTTGTAAAAGTCTTATCCTTATTATTTATATAAACTAAATCACTACTTAGATAATCATTAGCAACATAGATGTCAAGCCAACCGTCATTATTAAAATCATTTATAATTGTACTATGACTGTATCCGTGAAATCGAATCTGAGATTTTTTTGTAACGTCAATAAAAAATGGATGATCTAAAGAATCAACAGAAATATTTTCATAAATCCTATCTTTACTCAAGTTTTTATCATCATCATGAATGTTTCTAAAAACATTCGGATCAATTCCTTCTATTCTGTTAACACCGATAAATACGTCCAAATCGCCATCATTATCATAATCAAAAAACTGTGCATGAGATGAATAAGTATCATCATTAAGCCCATATTCTTTGGACATCTCAATAAAAACTGGAATACCTTCGCTATTAATACCTTTATTTATAAATAATAAATTTTCTCTTAAACCTGGATCAATTCTTAATGTATTACATATATAAATATCCATTAAATTATCATTGTTTATATCAATAACATTAACACCTGATGACCATATTAGGGGATTAACTTTATTGATTTTTGACTCAAGACTAACATTTTTAAATTTAAAATCACCTAAATTTAAATACAACTCATTATCAACTTGATTTCCGGTAAAAAAAATATCCAATAACGAGTCATTGTTTAAATCTGCAAGAGCAACACCAGCACCATTATAAAAAAACTCATTATCTAAAATATTAAGGGAATCATTTTCTACTAGATTATTTGAAAATTCAATACCAGAATATTCATTGTCTATAATCTTAAATCCGTTATCAGAATTAAAAGAACAACTAATGATTAACTTAAAAAGACAAAAAAAAAGTATCCTTTGAATCATAAATGATTAAAATTAAAACAAAAATAATATTTAATGATAAAACAAAAAAAAAGGGTGTTTAAAAAAACACCCTTTTGTAAAGTATCAAACTTGTGATTACTTAGTAACCAGCGTTTTGAGTATAAATTATCTCATCACCACCGTTTACAATATCCATCTGAGTTTGAGGAATAGCATAAACTTCATTCTTACCAGAAGTAAATGATGCACCGCCAAACTTAGTAACAAGTCCTTGAGAAGCTTCATACTTAAGATAAGCGTCTAATTCTGCTTTAGCAATACCCCAACGTACAAGATCAAAAAATCTGTGACCTTCCCCACTTAACTCTAAAGTTCTTTCCATTTGTAATGCTTTTATAGCAGCATTTGCATCAGCGAATGCAGTATAGTTAGAAATTTTATAGTTAGCAGCGTTAGTACCGTCAGCATTTTTTACCCAATAAGTTGAATTAGCAGCTCTTGTTCTTACTTGATTAATTAAATCTAAAGCACCGGCAAGATCACCAGAACCTAAAATTTTAGCTTCAGCAGCCATTAAAAGAACATCAGCATAACGAATTATAGTATAATTCATTACAGCATAACCACGAGTCCATGAACTTGCATCAGTGAAAGATCCTTCCTGAGATTTATAATAAATATATTTCTTAGGAGAATAAGGACCAGCATATACCTGAGAACGAATCCAATCTTTACCAGGATGCTCTATCCAATCTAGATAAGGAATACCCCTTCTACCGATAGTGTGATCAATTCTTGGATCTAATTCACCAGCATCTTCAACAAATGCAGCACCAGATTCAATATTATAATCAGTTTTAACCTGGTTAACACCAACATCGTGAGATCCATCTAATAATGGAAGACCATTAACTGTTCTATACTTATTAGCCATTTGAAAACTTGGCTGAAAAAATCCACAACAGTTACCAGGTCCATCTTGACCAGTGTTGTAAGGGTAATTTAAATCATCAAAATAATTTGCATTTTGAGTACTACCCGTATTCATTGATGATTCAACATCAAATACAGCCTCAGCATGATTATCATTTTCAGCATTAAAGATNCCAGCAAAATTATCNAGCAANGCATATTTNGCNCCTGCNGGAGTTTTACCATTAGCTATAATTGCATCAAATAAAGTATTTGCTTCAGAATATTTTTTCTGNTAAAGGTAAGCTTTAGCAAGTAAAGATGCAGCAGCCCACTTATTTACTCTACCAAGCTGAGATTGAGTCTCAGGTAAGTTAGANTAAGCAAAGTTTAAATCTGATTCAATTAAAGTCCATGCAGCAGCATCACTAGTATTTTTAGTAGTAGATACATCCNCAGCAGAGACAGTTTCATCAAAAACAGGAATGTTTTTAAAATGCTTAACAAGATCAAAATAGAAATGAGCTCTTAACATTTTAGCTTCACCTTCCATTACAGTCTTAATACTAGCCTGAANACCAGAAGATGCATCACCAGCTAAAAGAGCTAAAACTTTATTNGCTCTAGAAANTCCCTCATATCTACCTCTCCAAAGATTNTTCAAATCCCCAGCAGCTGGGTCATTCTCGTATCTTTGAATTGGGTTGATTGAAGAATAATCTCCAGGGTCAGTACCTTTGTTAGCTTCACCGCCAGTAACAGATCCAGTTACCCAGTGATTGGGACCTTCAAATCTACTTCCGAAAACNCCATTTAGGGCAGAATAAGCTCCAATAAGAACTCCATCTATCCCATTTTGGGTTGACATTTGAGCTTCTGCTAAGGAACCAGTAGCTCCAATTTCAAGAAACTCATCAGTACAAGCAACACTCACACAAATTAGTGATAACATTGCAACCGAAATTGTTTTNATTTTCTTCATTTTCATAAATTTCATATTATTATTAATTTTCATAGTTATTTTTATTTTCTGATATTAATTGATAATAAATAACTTGGAGTAACAGGATAATTACCTGTATCTACACCAAAGTTAGTATCAACCCCTCCAATTGAAGGATCTTGTCCAGAATACTTAGTAAAGGTAGCAATATTATTTGCTGAAATACCAATTCTAAGATCTTTTATACCAATTTTTTCAACAAGTGATCTGTCGAAATCATAATTTAAAGACACGTTCTGAATTCTTAAGTAAGAACCATCTTCCATATACCAGTCATTTGCAGCACCGTTAGTACTTAAGTTAGAAGCACTCTCCCAAATTGGTCCTCCAGCATTATCTCCTAATGTTGGTGTCCAAGATGATTTAGCAAGAACACTCTTTCCAGCACCTTCGAAAGATCCAAATAAACCTGTATACCATTTTGCTTGATGGAAAATTTCGTTTCCTAATGAAGCATATAAATATGTATTGAAAGACCAGTTGTTATATCTTAAATTAAGACTAACACCTCCTGTAAAATCTGGAACAGGACTTCCAACAAATTGTCTGTCATCTGGAGTAATTGATCCATCACCATCAGTATCAACATACTTAAATCTACCGATACCAGCACCAGGTTGACTAGCGTGAGCGTCAACTTCAGCTTGATTATCAAAATATCCATCAGTTTTGTACATGTAAAAGGCAGATAATGATTGACCTATAGCATTTCTAATTGGAGCAATACCTCTGTATGAGTTACCACCAAAATAAGTAATACCAGGCGCAAGAGCAACAATCTCATTTTTCAGAGTAGATGCAATTACACTTAATTCATAACCAACCTGACCTGAAGCAATAGTACCACTAGTAATAAATTGCATATCAATACCAGAATTTGACATCTCAGCAATATTTACAGATGGTGCAGAAGCACCGTTACCAGTAGTTGCAGCTAAAGGAACGTTATAAAGAAGATCTTTAGTATCTTTTGTCCACACATCAACAATAACATCTAACTTACCATTGAAAAGAGTTGCATCAAAACCAATATTTGTAGTCTCTGATGTTTCCCATTTTGCGTTAGGGTTACCAATACGAGTAGCATAATAACCAGCGTCAGCACCATTATTTTGACCACCTATCGGATAGTAAGATCTACCTTTACTTTGTCCAAATAAGCTAAATTGGTTAGCAGGGTCAACATTATTAGAGTTACCCATTTCTCCCCAACCACCTCTAATCTTAAGTTCATTTAACCATGAAACTCCTTGTAAGAAAGGCTCATCAGTAGCTCTCCATGCAGCAGAAAATGCTGGGAAAGTACCATATCTTTCATTTGTACCAAAACGAGAAGATCCATCTCTACGAATTGTACCACTTACGTAGTATTTTTCTTGGAAATTATAATCAAGTTTTGCAAAATTAGAATAAAAAGTTACACCATTATACAAGCNACTTCCTACAACAGGGTTTGANACAGTATTCATGTTAATATAGTCAAGATCTGTAGAGAAAGGATTAATACCACTTGCNAAAATATTACGTCCATAGCCAGTATTTAANGCCTCTAAACCAACTANAAGCTTAGCAGTGTGAGCACCAAAAGTTCTTTTATATGTAGCAGTGTTTGTAAATGTCCAAGAAAGATTTTTACCAGAACCNTCTCCAAAAGTATCACTGTTTTGAGGCTCAGAATCTCCAAGATATCTGTAACCGTAATCTACATAATAGTAGTTACTTACGTTACCACCAATACTTGATCTAATATTCAGTTCAGGAATTGGATGGAAATCAAGATATAGATTACCAAATGCAGTTAAAGAATAACTATTATCATCAGCGTAATTTCTTTCTAATATCCTAACTGGATTACGACCGTTATTAAATCCAGCAGCTTTTGTAGAAGCATAACTTCCAAATTCATCATAAACAGGAATAATTGTTGCCATCCTGTATGCAGCTAAGATTTGAGACTCNTCATCAGCAGAGGCAGCACCATTTCCAGCACCAGAAGCTCTATTCTCTCTGTAAGTAGCTTGAATGTTTTCTCCAAATGATAACCATGGAGTTATATCATATTCAGAATTTACTCTTACAGTGTGTCTTCTTAACTGAGCGTTAATTAATACACCATCTTGAGATTGAGATCCAACACCAATGTAGAATCTACCCTTTTCACTTCCTCCTTGAAAACCAATTCCAACTCTAGTTAGAGGAGCATTTCTTGTAATAGCATCATACCAGTTAGTACCAGTTTTATTAGCTTTAATTAANAAAGTACCAATTGGATCAGCATCGTAAAGAGCTTGAACTGCAGCAACATTTACCTGACTAGCAGATAAACCACCACCAGCAACTCCACTTGCGTAAAGNTAGTCTGGTAATGTAGCAACAGCAGTACCTCCATATTGAGGATGCTGATAAACAGGAGTAGTTCCATTTGCAGCTGCATTATTTCTAGCAGCAATTGCAGTGTAATCAGCTAATTCCTGTGGTGAAAGCATTTNAGGNGCTCCACCNACATTAGGATCAGTAAANCCAGTTGTAAAATCAATAGTTACTTCTGTAGGTTTAGCTGAACGCTGACCTTGTTTTGTTGTAAAAACCACAACACCACCAGCTGCACGAGCTCCATAAATAGAAGCAGAAGCAGCATCTTTAAGTACTGTAGTTGATGCAATATCATTAGGATTTATAAAGTCAATATTTTCAACAGGTACACCGTCAACAATATAAAGAGGTGCATTACCACCAAATGATCCAAAACCACGAACACGAATTTGACTCGTAGTACCTGGGTTACCATTTGATATNACTGTTACACCNGCAATTCTTCCTTGAAATTGTTGTTCAATGTTACCTGAAGGAATAGCTANTAAATCCTTAGCTTTTACTGTAGAAATAGCTCCAGTAGTTTCTCTTTTAGTTTCAGTACCATAACCAGTAACGATAATTTCGTCAAGGGCTTCAGCAGCTTCTTCTAGAGAAANATCAATTGAAGTCTGATCACCAACAGTAAAGTTTTGAGTAGAAAATCCTAAACTGGAAAAGACCAATACTTGATCTGATTCAGCTTCAATAGAATAATTTCCATCAAAATCAGTAGTTGTTCCTTGTGAAGTACCTGANATAAATACAGTTACTCCTGGAATCGGGTTACCATCACTATCAAGNACAGTTCCCGATACAGTCGTTTGGCCATAGACCAATACACTGAAGATCATAAGCAACGATAANGTNGCTTTAAACATTANTTTTTGCATAGATTTTAAATATTTGATATTTATTAAGACGGCTAATATAATAAAGTAATNTGGGATTTAACAAAAAATTAAGAATGTTTTTATCAATATGGCAAATTTTTATTGATTTTTTATGGAATTTCATATTTNANTAGAAAAAATTAAATTATATATTGAAATATACATTTTTGATAAAAATATTATTTAANTATTGGCGATTCTGCTAAAAAATANTCATTATTAATATATTTACATCATGAGATATTTTTATGTNTTATTTAACCTNAATTTTTATTTTATATTTTCATTTTTAAATTCTCAAATTNATCCNNNAAAAATTGATATAATTAGGGATNACTTTGGAGTTCCACATATTTTTGCAGAAACTGATGCAGAAGTTTCCTATGGTTTGGCTTGGGCTCATGCTGAGGATGACTTTAAAACTATACAGTTATCATTTTTAGCTGGNAACAACTTNTTAAGCAAACATATTGGTAGAAAAGGGATTCCTGCAGATTTTATTTCTCAATTAATAAACTCTAAAGAGTTTGTATCTGAAAATTATTACAAAAAAATTTCTCCTGAATTNANNANGATAGTTGAAGNTTATGCNCAAGGACTTAATAGCTATGCTTNAAAAAACCCTNCNGAAGTATTGTTGGATGATCTTTTCCCAATTAACCCCAATAAAATGATGAATTATGCTTATCTACAATTATTCATTTCTTCTAGAGGAGACTATTGGATTAAGAAAATTCTTGAAAATGATTTTAACTCAATAAATTTTCCAATCAATAATAGGGGCTCAAATACTTTTGCCTTCAACAGTAAAAAAACNATTGATGGNAANACATATTTNNCNATTAATACCCACCAACCNCTTGATGGNCCTGTTTCNTGGTATGAAGCCCACTTGTGTAGTGAAGAAGGAACNAATATAATNGGTGCTCTTTTTGCTGGAAGCCCNATTGTGCTTACTGGAACTAATGAAANTTTATCATGGGCGCATACNGTAAANAAACCNGATAAAACNGATGTNTANNAACTNNAAATGCATAANANAAAAAAANATATNTATNAGGTNGACGNCTCNTATTTAAAANTNGANGTNNATAANGCNGAATTTTANATAAAACNTNTNGGNATACCNATAAAAATTAAAAAAAAAATATATAAGAGTATTTATGGCCCAACGATAAAAAATAAAAAAGGTTTTTTTTCTATAAGAACATCATCGCTTCATGAAATTAGAGCTTTAGAACAATGGTGGAAAATGAATAAAGCTAGTTCATTTTCAGAGTTTTATGAAATACTAAAAATGAAGTCAATACCTGGTTATAATATTGGTTACGCGGACAAGAATGATACAATATTTTATATTTCAAATGGATTGATTCCAAAAAGAGAGCCTGGCTATAATTGGAAGTCTGTTGTTCCTGGAAATACTACCAAAACACTATGGAACTCAACTTATGATACTGAAGAATTACCTCAGATAATTCAACCAAAATCAGGTTATTTCTATAATGCAAATCATAGCCCATTCAAGTCTACAGATGAAAAAGAAAATCCAAATTCTAATGATTTTGCNAAGGAAATGGGATTTGAATTATATGACAATAATAGATCAACAAGAATTAAGGAAATAATTGATGGTCAAAAAAAAATCAGCTACGATGATTTTAAAAAATTAAAGTTTGATAACAAGTTGCCTGATACTTTGAATTATTCATGGATGGATATAAATCAACTATTTAAAATTATCCCTAATAAATATCCAGATATTTCGCAATTAATTAAAAGAATTCAAGATTGGGACAAAAAAGCAAATATAAATTCTCTTGGTGCAGGAGCATTTTTAATTTTCTATCATAGATTGAGGCCATATTTTCAATCTATAAAGGAACCTAAAAAATTTACTGAAGATATTTTAATCAAAGCGCTTTATGATACAAAAAAATTTATGCTTGATAATTTTGGCAAAATTGACATTAGACTTGGTGAATATCAAAAATTAATAAGAGGAAAAAAAGTGCTTCCGATTTTTGGAATGCCGGATGTTATAACGGCTATGAGTTCAATACCATATAAAAATGGCAGAGTCAAAGTTGTAAGTGGAGAATCCTATATTCAACTTGTTATTTTTGACGATAATGGTCCTCAAATTGAATCAATAATATCTTATGGATCCTCAGATCACCCAGAATCAAAACACTATGATGATCAAATGGATTTATTTCAAAAACAAAAATTAAAAAAAATGTCTTTAGATAAAGATGAAATTTATAAATCAGCTGTTAAGAAATATAACCCTAATTGATTCTATTTATTGCCTTTTTATAAATCTCCAAATAGGAGTCTATTACATTGTCAATATTAAATTTCAGAGCAGTATTTCTCGCAGAAGCTTTCATTTGATTCAACAACTTTGAGCTTGCAAGTAGATCAATACTTTTTCTTGACATTCCTTCAATATCACCTACTTTAAACAAAAAACCAGATTCATTTTCTATATTAACCTCAGGTAACCCTCCTGTATTTGTTGAGATTACGGGAACACTCATCATCATTGCCTCAAGAGCGGCTAAACCAAAACTTTCAGTTTCAGATGTAAGCAAAAACAAATCTGAATAGCACAACACTTCATACACATCACTTGTATTTCCTAAAAAAATTACATGATTTTGAATTTCTTTATTAAGACAATAATTTTCAGCAATAATTTTATCAGGACCATCTCCAACCATTATCAATTTTGAAGGTATTTTTTGAAATACTTTTTCAAAAACTTTAACCACATCCAAAACTCTTTTTACCGGTCTAAAGTTACTGACATGAGTAAGTATTTTAAAATTATCTGGAGCAATAGATGACCTATCACAAGATTCACTATGATCTTGATGTCTTGAAAAATCAACAAAGTTAGGTATAACACTTATTTCTTTATTTATATTGAAAAAATTTATCGTTTGTTCTTTAAGACTTTTGGATACTGAGGTAACGTAATCAGAATTATTAATACTAAAAGTAACTGCAGATTTATAAAAAGGATGACTACCAACTAAAGTTATATCCGTTCCATGAAGAGTAGTTACTAGTGGTATTTTAATACCCTTTTCCGCTAACATCTTTTTTGCCATATATGCAGCATAAGCGTGTGGAATAGCATAATGAACATGTAGTAAATCAATTTTGAATTTTTGAACTGTATCAACTAATTTACTTGATAATGCTAATTCATATGGTTGGAAATGAAATAATGGGTATTCGGGAACATGAACCTCATGAAAATATACTTTAGAGCTCAAAACGTCTAATCTGACTGGGTGTTTGTATGTTATAAAATGTACTTCAATACCCTTACTTGCAAGAGATAAACCCATCTCTGTAGCTATAACTCCACTTCCTCCAAAAGTTGGATAACACACTATTGCTATTTTCAAAATAATATAATTTTAATCAATTATTGAATCATAAATAATTTTCTGTATTCTTGTTCTTATTGAATGATCAATAAGTAAGTTATTTTTCATAGTCGGATAAGTTCTGTTTGATAAAAAAACATAAACTATTCCATTTTCTGGATCTGCCCAAGTATATGTCCCTGTAAATCCAGAGTGACCAAAACTTGATTTAGAAACACACCCACAGGTAGATCCACTTCCACTAATTTGAGGCTTATCAAAACCAATACCTCTTCTATTATTTTTATCACAATAAACACAAGTGTTAAAATCATCAAATATTTTTGAACTAAAAAATCTATTTCCATTATAAGTACCTTTATTTAAATACATCTGCATAATCGTAGCAATTTCTTTAGCATTAGAAAATAATCCAGCATGACCTGCAACTCCACCAAACATGGCTGCAGCCATATCATGGACATATCCCTTCAATTCTTGTTTCCTGTAATAATTGTCAATTTCAGAAGGAATTATTTCAAACTGTTGATTTGACCTTAAAGGATTAAATCCAGTACTTTTCAATTTTAAAGGATTAAAAATTTTATTTTCAGCAATTTTATCCAATGGTAATTTATATTTTTTTTCAAGAAACTTCTGGAGGATTATAAAAGGAAAATCTGAATACTTATATTCCAAAGTATCTCTTAATTCNCTATCAAAAATTTGGTCTAAAATCTTTTGATTTTGATTTTTGTTTATAAATATCCCTTTAGCTACCTCATTAGGAAACTTTTCATTTCTTTTTTTTCTATATATTTTTCTTTGAAGTTTATTTCCTTTTTTTTGTGTATCAATATAGAAGGGAATCCAGGGTTTAAGTCTAGCATAGTGAGTTAGAATATCAATAACCTTAATATTTGCTTTATTGGTGTCATTATATTCTGGAAATAAATCACCTAACTTATCATTTAAATCAAGACCCCCATAATCAACTTCTTTAATTATTAATGGAAGGGTTGCTAAAATTTTTGTTAATGACGCAAGATCATACAAATCACTTTTCTTGACTGAATTAATTTTTTTATATGTGTGATACCCAAAAGTTTTATGATAAAATATTTTACCTTTTCTAGATATTAAAACCTGAGCCCCTGGAACCATCAATGAATCAATAGAAATATTAATTAAATCATCAATTCTTTTTAGCTTTTCTGAGGAAATCCCAACTGATTTTGGATCACCATAGCCAAGTATATAATTTGATCCTGTATTGATTCCAGACCCAACTGAAAAAAAATTATTTATTGAAACAGGCAACCTTCCACTTGAATTCTCTTTACCCAATAAAATATGAGCAGATTTTATTTGAGAAATTTCAGAGTTTTGGTAGCTGACAACTAATGCGTCAATATTATTGAAACTTTTGATTTGGTTCAATGAATATGGATTAGCAAAAACATTTAAAATAATTGGATATATTTTAGCAATTTTATTAATTAAATTGATTTCTTCAGTTGAAAGTTTAAGGGAATTATAAGGTGATGAATTAGAACGATGAAAACTTATTATAATTTTGGAAGTTGAATCAATTTTTTTGGAAATATCTTCAATACTGGTATCTAAATTAAATTTAACTAAATCTATATTTTTACTTAGCTCATTGTAAAAATAATTATGATTTGAATCACCTAAAGTTATTAATCCATACTTTTTGTTTTTAGATAAAGGAATCAAATCATTATTATTTTTTAAAACAGTAATTGCTCTTGTAACAGCTTTAGAATATAACTTTCTATCTTTATCACTATTTAAATCCTTTAAAATATTATCCTTTTTTATCTCTTTAGTTTCATTTAATCCTGCTTTGAATTTTGCTTTTAAAATTTTCTTTACTGAATAGGAAAGTCTTTCCTCGGAAATTATATTGGACATATATGCTTTTTTAATTTCCTTAATACCCTTAGATACATCATTAGACATTAGAAGAATATCATTTCCAGCAATTAAAGCTTGAAGATCTAGATTTATATTTTTAGATAAGCTAGTTGCTCCTTTCATATCAAGTGCATCAGTAATAATCAATCCATTAAAATTAAGTTTATTCTTTAAAAGATCCGTTACAATATTTTCAGACATTGATGAGGGAATATTTTTATCATAAGAAGGGATATTTAGATGAGCTATCATAACAGAGGATAAACCTTTTTTAATTAATTCTCTATATGGAAATAATTCAATAGAATCAATCCTTGCTTTGGAGAACTTTATTTTTGGAAGAACTTTATGTGAGTCTTGGGATGTATCGCCATGTCCTGGAAAATGCTTTGCTGAAGTTAAAATACCTGCAGTTTCCATACCTTTCATCATCGCTAAGGATTTATTAGTAACATTGATTTTATTTTCACCAAATGAACGATTACCTATAATTGGATTATATGGATTAGTATTGATGTCAACAACAGGAGAAAAATTCATATGGATACCCAACCTTTTAGCTTGTTGACCAATCCTGTTACCTATTTCTTCAATTAATTGGTTGTCTTTTATAGCCCCTAATGTCATATTCCATGGGAAAGGTTGAACGGAATCTAAACGCATAGCTACTCCCCACTCTGCATCCATTGAAATCAGTAAAGGTGTTTTTGATAAATCCTGAAATGAATTAAGCCAATTAATATGACTAGTTGGTCCCCCCAATGAGAAAATAATTCCTCCAATATTGTTTTTTATTATT
>NHJR02000029.1 GCA_002169155.2 Flavobacteriaceae bacterium TMED220 | reverse complement strand
TAACTTAAATTTAAATAAAATTGTCCATTTAAAATACTAAATTAAATTTCTACAAATTTTAAATGAAAGAAATAAAAATATGGTCCTGAAAAAAAATTATTTAATTTTATTACAATTATTCATTATTTTATTTTCAGCACACAGTAATTATTCTCAAGGAGGAGATCTAATTATTCAGCAATATCAAAAAAATAATATTGATCTTGAAAAATTCAAAAAATGGAATTTTGAATTATCAGTTGGATTAAATTATTTTAATACTATTGATAGGAATTCAAAAGGGAAAATAAATTATGAAATTGGTGGAGTTTTCTATTATATGATTAAAAAAAGTATAGGTATAAAAACAGGAATTGAATTTTTAAATTATTCCTATAAATATAATTTAATTAATGANAAATCAATTGATAAATTAAATTTTATAGCTATCCCCTTAAATTTAAGAGTTTTCCNNACAAATAANTTTATAATTGACTTTGGGATAAGCTTTAATATGTTTATTNAAGGATTAAATTCAGTTGATAATGGTCCTTGGGAAANATATAATGANGGTNTTTTTTCAAANAGTATAGGGTTTTTATCTGGGATTCAATATAATTTGTGGCGAAAATTTAGTGTTGAAATAAAATATCGTTATCAAAAAAACTCAGAAAACTTATATCAAAAACAGACAAATAACCTAAAAGGAATAACTTTAGGAATAAATTATCCACTATTTAATAAATTAAATAAAAGATTTTAACTA
Source organism: Flavobacteriaceae bacterium TMED220 (assembly GCA_002169155.2). Taxonomy (GTDB): domain Bacteria; phylum Bacteroidota; class Bacteroidia; order Flavobacteriales; family Flavobacteriaceae; genus TMED220. The sequence continues at coordinate 20,089 of NHJR02000029.1, read as the reverse complement.
AAATTTAATTAAAGATATATTCAAGTATCTATGCCCTTTCTTAGGCTGAGATAAATTATGTCTTGAACTTTGATTATACATGATTAAAAATTTCCATTTTCTAGAATGAAAAGAAAATCCAAATTCTATAACTGTCCTAAAAGGAATACTTTGAAGAGTAAATGGTGCATTATCATTAAATAAACTTCCAGAAATCATGTAATCATGAAAGATATATTCAGATTTTATTCCGATATAAACTCCATCTCCCTTTTTCTGATCAAAAAGATGGTTTTCTAATATAGGTAATACAAATGAATTTCCGAAAATTAAACCAGAACCTAATCCAATTGATGATCTCTGAGTTCCAGCAGATGAAAAAAAATGAGTTTTAAACTTCATGGCTGAATTTAACTTATAACTTTTAAAATAATCCAACAAAAAATTAACATGAAAACTAGCTGGCATTTGATCTGTCCAAGGCATTTCCTCTATTTTTAAAAATATTTTATGATATGTATTTTGAAGTTGTCTTGCCAATGACCCGTCTCCAGTATAACCTGTTTGAATGCCCCATTGNAAAAAAGAATTATTTTTTAAAATTGTTTGTTTTGAAAATTTCAAATACAACCACCCTCCATAGGGGTAATCATATTCCTCCACAGCTTTTGTAAATCTCTTAGAAGGATTAAATATCTTTTGCCCCAATTCCCAAAATATATATTTAGTATTTATGCTGTCAGATGAAGTTTTTGATTTACCATATTTTAAAAAAATTCCATTTGAATAATAATGGTCATCTAAAAAATATAAATCATTATCAACTCCTACACCAAAAAATTCCTGAGAAAAAGAATTTCCTAACCCAATGAAAATGAAAATGAAAAATAAATTTTTTAACAAAATTTTAAATCCGTTAATTTTGTAAATTTACTGAACTATATATTTGTATACATCCAATTTTTTTAAAATTCTTCGTATATCTAGAAATAAAAGAAAATGCAAGACAAAATCCGTATTACTAAAATTTTCAAATTTGAAACAGGTCATGCTCTAAATGGATATGACGGCCTTTGTAAAAATATTCATGGTCACAGCTTTAAGCTTTCAGTTACAGTAATTGGCAAGCCAATTGAAGATTTAAAAAGTCCAAAAAAAGGAATGGTTATTGATTTTAGTATCCTTAAGGAAATTGTAAAAAATCAAATAGTTCTACCTTTTGATCACTCGACTGTCCTTAATATAAACTCACCTCATCTAGAAATCGCAAACGAATTAGAAAAAAGAGGGCATAAAATTGTAAGAGTAGATTATCAACCAACATGTGAGCTAATGATTCAAGATTTTGCAAAAAAAATAAAAAAAAATTTACCAAAAAATATAAAATTATTTTCTTTAAAACTCAAGGAAACTGATTCATCTTTTGCGGAATGGTATTCTTCAGATAATGGATTATAATCCTAATTCATCTAAATTTTCTTCAACTTTTTGAGGTTTTAATAGATCTTCTTCTTTATCTGCGCAATCAATTGGAATTGATAATTCTTCTGGTGCACTAAAATCTTCTTTTGAAATACCTAGTTCCTCATTTTCGTATACCGATTTCATAAATAAACCCCAAATAGGAAGTGCCATTGTGGCTCCTTGTCCATATGCAATATCTTTAAAATGAATAGCTCTATCCTCTCCCCCAACCCATACTCCTGTCACTAAATTAGGAACCATCCCCATAAACCAGCCATCACTCTGATTTTGAGTTGTACCTGTTTTTCCAGCAATCGGATTTTCAAACTTATAGGGGTAACCAGTAACAACATTTTCATATACATAATTGGTTAGATTTGCCCCTTCATGTCTTAATCTTCTTCCCGAACCCTCCTCAGTTACTCCTTTTAATAAATTAAGTGTCACGTATGCCGATTGTTCACTCAAAACATCAGTTGTCTCAGGTAAAACCTCAAAAAGTATCGTTCCATTTTTATCTTCTATCCTTGAAATCATAATTGGTTTAATATAAATACCTTTATTTACAAAAGTACTGTATGCCCCAACCATTTCAAATAAACTTATATCTGGGGTTCCAAGTGCAATAGAGGGAACAATTGGAATACGGGATTTCACTCCCATTTTTCTAACTAAATTTATTACTGGTCTTGGCCCAACTTTATCCATAAGTCTGGCACTTACTGTATTAATAGAATTAGCTAANGCGTTCTTTAAAGTTCTAGTTTTACCGTATTTATCTCCAGAATTTTTAGGACACCACGANTCTGTATTTCCATGCTTAAGTGGCTCAATACAATATATTGCATCAGGGAATGAGTCGCATGGNGAAAGCCTCAATTGATCAATTGCAGTTGCATACAGAAAAGGCTTAAATGTAGATCCAATTTGTCTTCTNCCCTGCCTTACTTGATCATATTGAAAATGTTTATAATCAAAACCTCCAACCCATGCCTTTACATGGCCTGAATTTGGATCCATAGACATCATAGATGCTCTTAAAAAATGTTTATAATACCTTATTGAATCAATTGGAGTCATAATGGTNTCAATTTCNCCCTTTAGACTATATATTGTCATCTGCTTTTTTGTTTCAAATGNTTCTAGAATNGCTTTCTCATCAATTCCATTATTTTTCATTTTCCTCCATCTTTCTGNTCTCCTAATTGAATTATTTAATAAAGTATCTATCTGGCCTTCCCTTAAATCAATAAATGGAGCGGTTGGATTTAACTCAATTTCATTTTGAAGAAAAAATTCTTTTTGAAGATTCACCATATGATTTTTTAATGCATCTTCGGCTAATTTTTGTAATCGTGAATCAATAGTAGTATATATTTTTAGACCATCTCTATAAATATTATAACTCGACCCATCTTCTTTTAAATTTTCTTTAATCCAAGTTTTCATAAACTCCTGAAGATATGCTCTAAAATATGTGGCAAGTCCCTCTCTATGTGAATCAGGTGAATATTTAATATTTAATGGCGTTGACTCTAATGAATCTAATTCTTTGTTATTAATGAATTTATTTCTATGCATTTGATTTAAAACTACATTACGTCTTTTTAAAACTAACTCTGGTCTCCTCAAGGGGTTGTATAAAGAAGAATTTTTTAACATCCCCACTAAAACTGAAGATTCTTGTACTAATAGTTCATTAGGAAGTTTATTAAAAAAAATTTTGGCGGCAGACCTGATTCCATCAGCATTATACCCAAAATCATAAATGTTTAAATACATTGCAATTATTTCATTTTTAGTATATCTCCTCTCTAATTGAACTGACAAAACCCATTCTTTAATTTTTTGGCCAATTGCTTCAAAACTATTTCTTGATCTAACTCCAACAAATAATTGACGGGCGAGTTGTTGAGTGATTGTACTTGCACCTCCTCTTTTACCTAAATAAACAAAAGCTCTTAATGTTGATTTCCAATCAATTCCAGAATGTTCATAAAATCTTTCATCTTCAGTAGATATTAATGCCTCAACTAGATTTTTAGGAAGTTCATTAAAAAATATAGGTGTTCTATTGTCCCTAAAATAATATTTNCCTAAAATTTGGTTATCAGATGATATTATNTGTGTAGCTAGATTAGTTTTAGGGTTTTCTAACTGAATTAAATCAGGCATTTTACCAAGATAACCTTTAGCAGCAAATGAAAATAAAGNTATCAANGCNGTAAAAAAAAGNATAAAACAAAACCAAAAGATAAAAACTAAATTTTTATATTTTTTATTTTGATTAATTGATCTATTTTTCATTTATCGATCGTCTTATAATCTAAAGTTAAACCAATATCTAGAATTCCATCTAATACACGCACTCCACTAATTGAACCGTTTTCCCTAGTAGCCTGAGCTATCTCAATAAAATAAGGACCTTTATGGTTGGGTTTCCATTTTTCTTTCCACCAAAGCCTATTTTCTTTAATGTTTAAAAACCCTTTTCCCATCCACTCACCATATAAATTTGCCATTTTATACTCAAGCGTATCATGAAAAATTACGCTACTGGAATCTCTCAAGATTGCAATCAAAAAAATATTAGAAAATTTGTAATCATTATTATTTCTTAGATCAATAAATAAATTATTTTCTTCAATTTGTTTTAATTTAAATTTAAATTTTACTTTTTCATCGGAAAACCATCCATACTTAAATGATTTATATTTAACAACATTGTTGTTNTCTGAACAATTTAATAAAGTTAAAATAAGTAAAAAACTTATGAATCTTAAATGCATTTTTTGTTATTTAAACTAAATGGATTTTTGACTTTTTAATTTGAATTTTAAATTTTTAGAGCGGCCCTTTTTAAAAATTTTNTTGCTATTTTTCTTNCCTTTNCTTAAATTTTTTTGTTCCTGTTCAGGTAAATTAATNANTTCTATACATTCCTTTGAACAACAATTTTGCATTTTTNAACGACAAGATTCACATTGTATAAATAATAAATGACAAGATTCATTTGCACAATTANTATGTGAATCNNANGGACTTCCACATTGATGACAATTTGAAATAATATGTTCTGAAATTCTCTCCGCTTTTCTTTGATCAAAGACAAAATTTTTNCCCATAAACAAATTATTGATTCCTTGAACTTTAACTTGACGAAAATATTCTATTATCCCTCCCTNCAATTGATAAACTTTTTTAAAACCCTTNTNTTTCATATANGCACTNGCTTTNTCACATCTTATNCCTCCGGTACAATACATTACTAGGTTTTTATTTGATTTAAATTTTGAAAATTCTTTTTCAATTAAAGGNAATGAATCTCTAAAAGTATCAACATCTGGAGTGACTGCACCTTTAAATTTTCCAATTTCNCTTTCATAATGATTTCTCATATCNATNCAGATTGTATTTTTACGTGAAAGCAGCTCATTAAANTCNTTTGCATTAATATGTTTACCTGATTTTGAAGGATCAAAATTTTTATCAATAATTCCATCTGCAACTATTTTCTCTTTAACTTTAATNGTTAATTTNAAAAATGATTTGTTGCTTTGACCAACTGCNATATTTAATCTTAACTTTTCTAAAAAAGAAATAGATTTAATAAAACTTTTAAACTTTTTAAAATTAATNGTTGGTAAAGACATTTGAGCNTTAATACCTTCTGCTGAAATGTAAATTCTTCCTAAACAGTTTAAATCATTTAAATTAATGAAGAAAAAATCTCTAAAAAATTTAGGATTTTCAATTTTAACATACTTATAAAATGAAAGAGTTATCCTTTTTAAACCTNGGGAATCTATCAATATTTCACTTTCCTTAGAATTTAATTTATTATATAGCTGCATTTATTGACCACATATTTAGTATCTTCAAAATTACAAATAACTATTATCCTTTTAAATATTTTTAAAATTTAAATTTGTTAATAACACATAATTGAAGTTATTATTTATAAATTTTANAAATACTAATTTAGCTTAAAAATAAAATATATTTAATAATGGCAGATNCAAAGCAAGCAAAACTTAAAGCACTACAATTAACTCTTGATAAATTGGATAAAACATATGGTAAAGGCTCAGTAATGAAGCTAGGTGACGAGATAGTTGAACCAATAGAAGTAATCTCCTCTGGTTCNTTAGGCCTTGACTTAGCTTTAGGAACAGGTGGATATCCTAGAGGAAGAGTTATTGAAATATATGGTCCTGAATCTTCAGGTAAAACTACACTTTCTCTTCATGCAATTGCAGAATGTCAAAAAAAAGGTGGAATTGCTGCTTTTATTGATGCTGAACATGCATTTGATAGATTATATGCTAAAAATCTTGGTGTTGACATTGAAGAATTAATTATTTCACAACCTGATCACGGTGAACAAGCTCTAGAAATTGCTGATAATTTAATAAGATCANGTGCTATTGACATTGTAGTAATNGATTCAGTTGCTGCACTAACTCCCAAAAGTGAGATTGAGGGCGAAATGGGGGATTCAAAAATGGGATTACATGCTAGGCTTATGTCACAGGCCTTAAGAAAGCTTACCGGTTCTATTAGTAAAACAAAGTGTACAGTTTTCTTTATAAACCAACTAAGGGAAAAAATTGGTGTAATGTTTGGTAACCCCGAAACAACCACTGGGGGTAATGCACTAAAGTTTTATGCTTCTGTACGNTTAGACATAAGACGATCAACACAAATTAAAAGTGTTGAGGCTGAAGTTTTAGGAAATAAAACGAGAGTTAAAGTTGTCAAAAATAAAGTTGCTCCACCTTTTAAAATTGCGGAATTTGATATTTTATATGGAGAAGGTATTTCTAAAATTGGTGAAGTAATTGATCTTGGAGTGGATTATGAAATAATTAAGAAATCTGGTTCTTGGTTCAGTTATGGTGAAACTAAAATTGGACAAGGCAGGGACGCAGTTAAGTCCCTTCTGACTGATAATCCTGATCTATTAGACGAGCTTGAAGCTAAGATCACGGAATGCATTAAATCCTTAGAATAAATTTTTTTAAAAATTAACCCCACAATTTATTTTTATTGATAATAATTATAACTGGAGTAAGTGGAAGTGGTAAAACTACAATTGGTAAAATATTATCAAAAAAAATTGGCGCATATTTTTTTGATGCAGATGATTTCCATCCTTTGCCAAATATTAACAAAATGACTAAAGGTATTCCACTTTCTGATTTAGATAGAAAGCCGTGGTTAGATTTATTATCTAAAAAAATAATTGCTTGGGAAAAAAAATATCAAATTTCTATTTTAGCATGTTCAGCTTTAAAAGAATCGTATAGGGTGCAACTAAATGTAAATTCAAATAATATTAAATGGATTTTCTTAACTGGATCTTTTACTCTTATAAGAAATAGATTAAAAAAAAGAAATAAACATTTTATGAGAAGTGATCTTTTAAAATCTCAATTTGAAATTTTAGAAGAACCCAAAGAAGCTCTGAAAATTGAAGTATCTTTATCACCTAATTATATTGTTAAAAAAATAATGAATTATATTAAGTAAAATGAATAATTTAAGTTCGTTAGGTATAATTGGTTTGGGTACAATGGGAAGTGCATTAAGTGAAAATTTAATGAATAATAAAATCTCTATATCCGTTTTCAATAGAGAAAATGAAAACGAAAAAATGGTGGTTAAAAATTTTATTAAAAAAAATAAAAAATTTAAATTTTTAAGAGGATACAATAATTTATTTCAATTTATAAATTCTTTAAAAAAACCTAGAAATATAATTTTACTTATCCCTCCAGGAAAAATTATAGATATTTTAATTAAGGATTTAATTCCAATTTTAGANAGAAATGACTTAATAATTGATTGCGGNAATTCTTTTTATAAAGATTCTNTAAAAAGAGAAAAATTATTAAAAAAAAGTAAAATTGAATTTCTTGATTGTGGGATCTCAGGTGGCGAGGAAGGTGCAAGGAATGGGCCATCTTTAATGATTGGNGGTAATAAAAAAAATTTTAAGAGAATTTTTCCTTTTTTTAAAAAAATTAGCGCAAAAGATCTACTAAAAAATGAATGTTGTGCTTATATGGGGGGAATGGGTTCAGGGCACTTTGTCAAAATGATACATAATGGAATTGAATATGGNGAAATGCAATTAATTGTTGAAACTTTTTCAATTTTAAATTTAAAATANTCTTATCCAGAAATAATACGTTTTTTTGAAAAANTCAATANTTCNATTGACANTTCTTTTNTATTAAAGTCTACTATTTCAATATTAAAAGAGAAAAGATCTTCAGGNNAATATNTTGTTGATGAGATTTTAGATGAAGCTGAAACTAATGGTACTGGGNTATGGGCTAGTNTAGAAGGNCTAAATTTAAATCAATNCAATTCAATNATGATTTCAAGTCTATTAGCAAGAACTTTATCCTCAAATAAAGCATTGAGAAAAAAATATAATTTAGAAAGGTCTTCTTCAAATCTTAAAATTGATTTGGATAACATTCAGAAGGCTTTTTATATTTCAAAATNTTTAAATCATTATCAAGGATTTCAAATAATTCATAANGCAAAAGTTGATTTTAAATGGAATATTAATTTATCTGAAATAGCAAGAATATGGACAAATGGATGCATAATTAAATCTGAATTAATGAGCGAAATAAGTACTATTCTTAAAAAAGATGAAAATTTAATGGATAATTCTAAATTTTTTAATTCAATTAAAAAAGGTGAAGATTCACTAAAAACCATTTTAACTTTTGGAATAAATAGTAATTTAGCTTTATTATCATTCTCAGCAGCATTCAATTATTGGATATCTTTGACGTCAGAGAAATCTAATGCAAATATAATTCAAGCTCAAAGGGATTTTTTTGGTAATCATGGATTTAGAAATAAAAACACTAATTCTATTGTTAGTTTCCCTTGGAGCAAATGAGAGTTTTTTAATTATATTCCAAATCAATTGCTTCTTTGTTTTTTTGTAAAGGATCATTCTTTAATGCATTTAATATAATTTGCCTAGTGGTTTTTTGGAGATTCTCAATTTTATCATGCTTTTTTTTTGGATAAATTGTCGAAAAAGTTTCAACTCTCAATTTACCAGGTTTCCCGTAATTAGTATGCCATGGAAATTTTCTTTTACAATCTAAAAAAGCCATTGGAACAATTGGAATTTGATGATCAATTGATAATTTAAAAGCTCCCCTTTTAAATTCGTTTAACAATTTTCTATTGTCTAAATAATCCTTCTCAGGAAATATGCAAATACTTAGTCCTTTTTTAATTACTTTATTTGATCTTTCATAAACTTCCCATCTACTTTTTGAGCTTTTCCTATCCACCATTATTGCAGCCCTTTTATAAATAAACCCAAAAATTGGTATTTTAACTAATTCTTTTTTACCGACAAATACAAAAGGATTTTTTGATACTCTTAACATAACAAATGGATCTATATAACTAGAATGATTTGCCACTAATAAAAAAGTTTTACCAATTGGAAGTTTATTTTTAAACTTGGCTTTAACATAAAACCCTGTACCAAAGAGAATAAATGGTGCCCATATATTTCTGGCTATCCAAAAAATATATGGATATCCATTATTCCATAAAGCTAAAATAGAAAGAATAGGAAANAATATAATAATTGGAATTGCTGCTAGAAAATAAAACCAACAACGCCATATAATAAGAATAATTTTTCTTAAAAAATATTTCATCTTTCAAAAGTACAGAATTGAAAATAAAATCTAAAAAAGGTAACTTAGTACAAAATTAAAATAATGGCAAGAATTCTTACAGGCGTTCAAAGTACAGGNACTCCNCATTTAGGAAATATCTTAGGTGCTGTTATACCTGCNATTGANCTTTCTAAATCCTCTAAAAACGAATCATTCTTTTTTATAGCAGATATGCATTCTCTAACTCAAATNAAAAATGGTGAAATTTTGAGAAAAAATACAATTAATACTGCAGCCGTATGGCTAGCATGTGGAATTGATACTAATAANTCTGTTTTTTACAAGCAAAGCGATATCNCTGAAGTAACTGAATTAGCNTGGTATTTAAACTGTTATTTTCCATATCAACGTCTGACTTTAGCTCATTCNTTTAAAGATAAATCTAAAAATTTAAAGGATATTAACANTGGNCTTTTTACTTATCCTCTTTTAATGGCGGCAGATATCTTANTATATGACGCTGATATTGTNCCNGTTGGTAAAGATCAACTNCAACATATTGAAATAACTCGTGATCTGGCCATGAAATTTAATAAACATAACGGAGAAACCTTTGTTATTCCGTCGTCTATGACTAATAATCAAACTGAATATATCCCTGGCACTGACGGGGAAAAAATGAGTAAATCAAAAAATAATATAATAGATNTTTTTTTAGATGAAAAAAGTTTGAGAAAACAAATTATGAAAATTAAAACTGANTCAATCCCTATTGAAAAACCNAAAAATCATAAAACTTGNACNGTNTTCAAACTTTTTTCTCTTATTTCAAAAAGTTCAGAAATTGAAGAAATGAAAAAAAACTACATAAANGGNGGTTTAGGTTATGGAGATGCTAAACAATTACTTTTTGAAAAANTTTTAAAATTTTTTAAAGCTCATCGAGAAAAATATAATTANTTACAAAANAACCCTAATCTTGTTATTTCTGAATTANAAAAAGGATCAATTAAAGCAAAAGAAACTGCCANGACAACTATNAAAAAAGTGAGAAATAAAATTGGATTTTAACTTTCCAATATTATNATAAAAAAGTNNTTTTAATATAATTATATAAACTTTTCTTTTTTATATATTTATGTTAATTAAATTAANTAACAATTAAAAATGGAATTTCTTTCANACATTAAAGAATTAATGTTAAANTATGAATGTNTAATAATTCCNGATTTCGGNGCATTTATNACAAGAGATTTCAANGGCGGATTTAAATCTGACGAAAACTTATTTTTACCCCCNTATAAANAAATTGGATTTAATAGNCTTTTAATTGATAATGATGGTATTTTNGTTGACTTTATTGCTAAAAAAAACAATATNCCNTACACNGATGCCCTNATTAATCTTCAAAANGAANTAGACTTTCTNAAGAAAAGATTAAAAAANATTCCAGTCATAATTGATGATATAGGCGAATTGTCAATTAATNCTAATAANAAAGTAATTTTNAACCCTTTTAATTCATTCAATTTTAACTTGNATTCTTTTGGATTATCGGCTTTTAAAAAAATCCCTATNAAAANTGATTATTCAAGTTNTAATACTAATAAATCAAAAATTCATTACATGGAAAAATCAAATGAAGAATCTTTTTCTTTCAAACCCGATAAATCTATAAAAAAATTCAACCCATTAAAATATGTGGCTATTGGAATTGTTTCAATTCTAATAATTTCATTTAGTTACTATCTTATTGATGACTATATAGACAAAGAACGCATAATTTCAGCTGAAAAAGGTCAAGAAAAAATTAAAAAAAACGTGCAAAAAGCTAAATTTAATTTGGGTTCAATTTCCCCTGTAGAGATAAATTTAATTACTGAGAAAAAATCATATAATGATGATTTCCCCCCATACAGTGTAATTGCTGGAAGCTTTAGAAATATAAATAATGCTAATAAACTTCTAGAATCTTTAATATCTGAAGGGTATAATGCAAAAATAATTGGGCTAAGCCCTAATGGGCTTCACAGGGTAGCTTATGGAAGTTTTAATTCAAAAAAAGAAGCATTAAACCTCTTTTATTTCATAAAATATACACTTGAGGATGAAGCNTGGTATTTTGCAAAAGATTAATAATATTNTAAAGCATATAAATCCACCCTNTAGGATTTAATGGNGTATTTGATTTAAATATACTGAATTTCAAATCAGTTCTTAAAGTTTTNGGATTAGTAAAAACTTNTCCAANTGGTTGTTTNGCCTCNACNTTTTCTCCTTTTTTAACATAAATTTTTTCCAAATTACTATAAGTTGTAATGTAATTGCCATGCTGGATTAAAATTGTTGGGTTGCTGCCTTTAAAACTTAAGACTGATAATACTTTGCCATTAAAAATAGCTCTAGCAATAGTGTTTTTTGGGGTTGAAATAATAACTCCATTGCTTTGGATAATTGCAGATTTAACAATAGGGTGATTTCTTCTTCCAAAACCTTGAATTATGACACCTTTATCAACAGGCCATGGTAAATTCCCTTTATTTTGAACAAAATTATTTGAAATTAACTTAGCTTCTGGTGTTAGTGCAAACTCCATAAAATCATTTCCTCCAGCTTTTTTATTTGAATCCCGTATTGCTTTTTCTATAATTTTTTTAATTTCTAACGAAATTGCCAAAGATTTTTTTTGCTTTAACTCAATTTGTTTTTTAAATGATTTCTCTTTAAATTTTAGATCTCTAATTAACGCATCCTGATTCTTTTTTTCTTTTTCAAATTCCAATTGAATTTTTTTATTTTGGATTACTATCTTTTCTTTTAATTCTTTTTGATTAAATAAATGCTGATTAAGGTTCTTGAGATCCTGGTATTTTAATATTATTAACTCCCCTTGTTTTTTTCTATAATTCATATATTGTTTTAAATACTGGAATCTTTTGTATGCTTGTAAAAAACTCTCAGATGAAAAAAGGAACATTAATCTGCTTTGATCAGATTTACTCCTATTAGATTTCTGAATAATTTGAGAGTATTCCTTTTTTAGAATTTTAAGCTCTTCCTCAAGTTCTTCTATTCTCTTTTCATTGGCCGAAATTTTACCAGTTAAAATATTTGCCTGCTTATTATTAATTATTATTAATTTTTCTCTTAAATTAATTTTAATCGATAATTCCTCAACTTCAGTAATTAAGGACTTTTTTTGCTTAATACTTGAAAATAATAATAAATTTATTTTTTTGATTTCTCCCTCTAATTGTTTTTTTTCTTTCTCTAATTCATCCTGCTTATCCTGTGAATAATTGTAACTTAAGTTTAAAGAAAGAATTATAAAAAAAACTAAAAAAAAATTAGATTCAAAAAATTTCATTTTAGATTAATTTTTTTATAACCATCAGGAATTTTAAAAGGTAACATTAATTTTGAAGGGAAATTAAGCTTCAAAAAATCTAATGAAATTTGTAAATAATTTTTTCCATCATACACAGAAATACTGATTTCCTTGGGATATTTTTCACTTTCAATTATTTGATATTTTTTATATGTAATATTAAAAGTTAGATTTGTACCCGAAACTATTAATCTCTGTTCTTTTAAAAGAAAATTAGTTGGATCAAAAAAATAAATTGGTTTAAACCCATTTTTTTTTAAAATTGGACTTAAAACATAATATTTATTGTTTTTTATCCTTTCAAATTTATCGCTTTTTAGGTCATTAATTGGATTTCCAATTAATAAATTCTGTAAATCCAATAATTTAAAATTAGTTCCAAAAGAATCATTTAATGATTTGATGTTTTCGTTAATATAATTTTTTTGAAACTTTTCATAAAAAGAAACTGTATCTGAAGTAATTAACAACTTTGCAATGGGGACAAGCATATTTGCACTCATCCAAATATATTTGTTGTTTTCTATCCTTAAATCAATATTAATTTGTTGTTTCCTTTTTTGATCGTTATAATTAACTTTAACTTTTGATCTAAAATTTTTTATTTTAATTTTATTTTCATTAAACTTTTTTAAAAGGACTTTATTTTCAATCTTCTCTAAAGGAATTTTATTTGGAAGAATTGATGAGGTTTTACAAGATGAGAGTGAAGCTGAAAAAAGTATTAGTAGATAATTAATAAAAATTTTTCTGTTCTTTAGCATATTCAAATATATTATTGATCTCCTGTACTTCCGAATCCTTTATCCCCCCTGCTTGAATCAGATAGTTCATTTTTTAATTCCCAATTGACTTTTTCATAACTTGAAATAACTATTTGAGCTATTCTATCTCCAGGACTAATTGTATAATCTTTTTTAGATAAGTTAATAATTATAACGGAAATATCCCCTCGATAATCAGAATCAATTGTTCCAGGGGAATTCAAAACAGTTATTCCGTGCTTATATGCTAAACCACTTCTAGGTCTAATTTGTCCCTCAAATCCAGGAGGTAATTCTATTTTAATTCCAGTTTTTATTATTGTTCTTTCAAGAGTTCCTAAAGTTATTGGGGTTTTTATAAAAGCTCTGAGGTCCATCCCTGAGGATAAAATTGTCTCAAATTTGGGTAAGGGATAATCTGATTCATTTATAATTGGAATAGTTATCATTTTAAGATTTTTTAAAATAAAAATACGAAAAGTAAAATTTTAAAATATTAATTCAATATTAAATACATGAATTATTTAACTTTTTAAAGCTTCTGCTCCACCTACAATTTCTAAAATTTCATTTGTTATCGATGCTTGACGTGCTTTATTATATGATAGTTTCAACTGATCCCTCAATTCAGTTGCATTATCTGTAGCCTTGTGCATTGCCGTCATTCTTGCCCCGTGTTCACTTGCGAAAGAATCCCTTAAAGACTTCAATAGTTGAATTTTTACTGAGCTTGGAATTAAATTTGAAACAATTTGTTGTTGATTTGGTTCAAAAATATAAGTGGTTAAGTTTTTAGATTCTGCTGTCTTGGACGAAACAGGAAGTAATGTTTCAGATTTTACTATTTGTGTGGCAGCATTTTTAAATTGATTAAAAATAATCTCAACTTTATCATACTTATTTTCAGAGAAATCTTTCATTATATTTTCAGCAATTACCGAGACCTCTTTGAAATTTATATTATCGAAAATGATATTATTATTTGAAATAATTTTATTTTTTTTACTCAGCACATCATTCCCTTTTTTTCCAAAGGTTATTATAGAAATTTGTTTATTAGAATATTCTACTTCAATTTTCTTTAAAACTTCTTTTATTATGTTTGAATTAAATGCACCACAAAGACCCCTGTTTGAGGTAATGACTAATAAAAGAATNTTATTTATTTTCCTNTGCTTTANATANGGGCTAGAAAATGCCTCTGANTNATTACTCAAATTANTTATTAATTCTTGTAANTTTTCAGAATACGGTCTCATAGCAGTAATNGCNTCTTGNGCTTTTTTAAGTTTCGCAGCAGANACCATTTTCATGGCGCTTGTAATCTGCATTGTAGATGANACCGATGCAATTCTATTTCTTATTTCTTTTAAATTTGCCAAAACACCTAATATTTAATTATTCAAATTGAACAGAAAGTTCTTTCGCGACTTTTTCTAAGGTATTCATAACTTCATCAGTCAATTTACCGGCCTTGATTTCATCTAAAACTTTTCTGTGACTAGTATTTAATTTTTCAATGTAATTTTTTTCAAAACTCTTTATTTTATCAACTGGAATATTTTTTAATAGATTTTTCGAACCAGCATATATAATTGCTGTCTGATCTTCAACCTTAAATGGATCATTTTGTGATTGTTTTAAAATTTCAACATTCCTTTTACCTTTCTCAATTACATTCAAAGTAGAAGCATCCAAATCAGAACCAAATTTAGCAAATGCCTCTAATTCTCTGTATTGAGCTTGATCTAATTTCAATGTCCCTGAAACTTTTTTCATAGATTTTATTTGAGCAGAACCCCCAACACGAGAAACAGAAATACCAACATTAATTGCAGGTCTGACTCCAGAATTAAATAAATCTAAGTCAAGAAAAATCTGGCCATCAGTAATTGATATAACATTTGTTGGGATGTAAGCTGAAACATCTCCTGCTTGAGTTTCAATAATTGGCAAAGCTGTTAATGATCCTCCTCCTTTAGCTATGGCTTTAATTGATTTAGGAAGATCATTCATGCCTTCAGCTATTTTATCATCTGATATAACCTTAGCCGATCTCTCTAATAACCTAGAGTGTAAATAAAAAACGTCTCCTGGATAAGCTTCTCTTCCAGGGGGCCTTCTTAGTAATAGAGAAACTTCTCTGTATGCGACAGCTTGTTTGGATAAATCATCGTATATGATTAAAGCAGGCCTCCCGGTATCTCTAAAATATTCACCAATTGCAGCACCAGCAAAAGGAGCATATACTTGCATCGGAGCAGGATCAGAAGCGTTGGCAGCCACGATAGTTGTGTATTGCATAGCACCCCTCTCTTCAAGAGTTTTTGCAATAGCGGCAACAGTTGAAGCCTTTTGCCCAATCGCTACGTAAATACAATAAACAGGTTCTCCAGCATCATAGAATTCCTTTTGATTTAAAATAGTATCAATACAAACGGTTGTCTTACCAGTTTGCTTATCACCAATCACAAGTTCTCTTTGCCCTCTACCCACAGGAATCATAGCATCTATAGATTTAATCCCTGTCTGTAAAGGTTCATTTACAGGTTGCCTAAAAATAACACCAGGAGCTTTTCTCTCTATAGGCATTTGAAACATTTCCCCATCGATTTTACCTTTTCCATCAATTGGCTCCCCTAGGGTATCTACAACTCTTCCTACAATTTTTTCTCCAACATTAATTGAAGCTATTTTATTCATTCGCTTAACTTTGTCTCCCTCTTTAACTTCTCTAGAAGGACCAAAAAGAACAACGCCAACATTATCCTCCTCTAAATTTAATACCATGCCTTGTAGTCCAGAATCAAAACTAACCAATTCACCATATTGAACATTATTTAATCCATACACTAATGAAATCCCATCACCAACTTCTAAAACAGTTCCTACCTCATCTAAAGAAGCTGCTGTTTCAATTCCTGAAAGTTGACTTTTTAATATTGCTGAAACCTCAGCAGGTTTAATTCCTCCCATAATTTTTTATTTACTATAATTGTTTAAAGTAAGTTCTCTTTTAAGTTTTTCAAATTTTTTTGATAAACTTTCATCAAATAAAATATCACCAATTTTTAAAATATAACCACCACCTATTGTCTCATCAATTTTATTAATTATTTTTATCCCTGAAAAAGAACTTTCTTTTACTTTTTTTACTATTTGCAATTGAATTTTTTCTTCTAATGGAGTAGCAGATGTTATCACAGCCTCTTTATTACCTTTGAATTTATTATAAAGTTCAATAAACTTATGAGCAACTTCGGCTAAAAGGCTAATCCTATTATTTTTAATTAATAATCTAACAATTCCTTTAGATCCTTTATTTTTAAAATTGAAAATTTTAAAAATTGCTATTTCCTTATTCTTTTTTGAGATAACGGGATTAGTAATAAAATCTCTTAAGCTATTACTTCCACCTAAAGTAGATAGAATAGTTTGCATCTCAATTAAAATACCTTCAGATAAATTATTTTCAATTCCATATAAAAGCAGGGCATTAGAATATCTAATTGGAGACCTATTATTTTTCATTACTTTATGTTAGATTCTTTTAATAATCTTTCAACTAACTTTTCATGTTTGGCCTTATTATTTAATTCATCTTTCAATACCTTTTCAGCGATATTAATTGATAATTCTGCTACCTGATCTTTAAGATCATTTATTACAGCATTTTTTTCAGCTTGGATAAGATTCTCAGCTTGTTTTATAATTTTATCAGCTTCAATTTTTGCAATATCTTTTGATTCGTTAATTGTTTTAGATTTAATATCATTTGCTTCTTTTAATATTTTTTCTTTTTCAATTAATGCCTCTTTAAGAATTTTTTTATTATCAGCCTGTGCTAATTCCATTTCAGAGCGTGCATTTTCTGCTGACTTTAAAGCATCTCTAATCGAAGTTTCCCTCTCGTTTATAGTGTCTAAAATTGGCTTCCAAGCAAACTTTTTTAATAAAAAAATTAAACCAACAAATACAAGTAAATGCCAAAAAAAGAGTCCAAATGAAAATTCACTAATTAATTTTTCCATATAGTTAATTTAAAATTTGAGATTATAACCAAAAAACTAAGGTTATAAAATTAAAATTATACAGCAAATAATGCTGCAAAACCAATACCTTCTACAAGAGCGGCAGCAATTAACATAGCCGTTTGAATTTTACCATAAGCCTCAGGTTGACGACCAATGGCTTCCATTGCTCCTTTCCCAATTTGACCTATTCCAATTCCTACTCCAATTACTACAAAACCAGCACCTACGATTGCGGGGATTTCCATATTTTTAAATTTAAGTTAAACATTGTTTTTATTATTCATTATTTAATGGTTATTTTCTTCAGACGCAAATCCAAAGTATAAAGCTGATAAAACAGTAAATATATATGCCTGTAATACAGCAACTAAAATCTCAATTATTGATATTGAAAAAGCCAGGAGAAAAGATAAACTTGACCCTAACCAGTTTTTAAATATAAACATAAGAGCTATTAAGCTCATTAAAACAATATGACCAGCAGAAATATTTGCATATAACCTAATCATTAGAGAAAATGGCTTAATAAAAACACCTAATAATTCAATTGGTGCTAAAATAATTTTCATTGGAATGGGAACTCCAGGCATCCAAAAAATATGTTTCCAATAATTTTTATTAGCAGTTAAATTTGTAATAATAAACGTTATTAACGCAAGACAAAAAGTCACAGCAATATTACCGGTAACATTTATTCCAAGTGGGGTTAAACCCAACAAATTCAAAAACCAAATAAAGAAAAAAATTGTTAGAAGATATGACATGTATTTTTTATAATGCTTTGTTCCAATATTTGGTATTGCAATTTCATCTCTTATGTAAATAATTATAGGTTCAAAAAAACGACCAACCCCAGATGCGATTTTACCATTTTTTTTGTAAGAATCAGCAAGGTTTTTAAATATATAAAACATTAAGAAAGCTGTAAAAAATATTGAAATTACACCCTTGGTTATAGAAAAATCTAAGGGCTTTATATTTTTTGGATGTTTGTTTTCATCGTAAAAAATTGTTCCTTTTTCATCAGTTTTATATATTTTATTATGATATAAAGCGTAATAACTATTATCTACTACTGCAACTTTTTTTCCATGATTAAACCTAGAAGAGGAGAAAACTTTTAAGCCCTTATCCCAAATTATGACTGGCAAAGGAAATCCAATGTATTTTTTTTCACCATTTTCTTTAGTGTATGATAATAAACTAAAATCATGAGAATCCTTTAAATGATGAAGTATATAATCTTTAATTTCTTTTTTTTGAATTTCTTTACTTGTCAAAATATCCTTTTGATTATCAAGATCATTAGCCTGAATATAAAAACTAATAAAAAAAGAAATAATCAGAATAAATTTCTTGTTACTTAAATGGCTGTAATTCGTTTTTGACATTAATAATTTATTCGATGCAAATGTACTATTTTGATTTATAAAATTTAATTTTAAATGTCTTTTTTTAATTCATTTAATAAAAAAAAATCTTGTTCTAAAATTTTTATTTAGGTTAGTCCATGTTACATTTTTTTTAACTGTGGGATCACTGATGCTATTTCAAGAATTAACCCTAAAAAATATGGAACTAAAAAAGATGTTTTTTCTATAATATCAATTTTATTATCATAATTAAAAACTGGATAAAAAATTAGTAAAAATATCAATAATTTAACTCCACTTAAAAACATGAAAACAAACCCTAAATAAAAATTTTTTGATTTACCTAGTTTGGTTATTATAATTAAAACTAGAATTGAAATAACAAAATTAAAAATATAGGATGGAAAAATGAACGAACTCGTTAATTGAACTTGATTAAAAGATAAAATAGAAATATGAATTAAAAAAAAAACTAAAAAAAATAAAAAAAATAATGAGATTGAAAAAAAAAGATTTGTTTTTTTAATTATCATCAAGTCTTTTTGTTTGAATAATAATTAATAAAATTATTAAGATAATTCCAGTTGAAGAAAAAATTAAAGTAAAAAGATTATCTGAACTGAATTTAAAATCTAAATACTTTCCAACCCATATCATCAAATTAATTATGACGGCAATTTGAATAAAAAGTGAAGAAAATATAAGCCACTTCTTAGGCAATCTTTTCACGGTTGTCAGAGATAGATTTCACATCGGATGTCAATTTCATAGAACATTTTGCATTAAAAAAAGCTCCAGCGTCAACAATTAGCTTAGAAATAATCACATCCCCTTCAGTTTTGCTAGAAGACTTTAGGGTTAATGTCTCTTTTACCTCTAAATTACCGGAAAATACACCTTCAAAATCAGCATTTTTACAAATGACTTTACCATTTATCTTACCTTCTTTTCCAATTACTACTTTGCCTGAAGTAGAGATAGAACCTTCTAATATGCCATCGATTCTAAAATCAGATTCAGATTGAATCTCACCTGTGATCTTTGTGCCTTTTTCAATTCTATTGGGTTGCCCATTAGCTTCGTTGTATTTCATCTTAAATTAATTTTAGTTTGTAATGTCAATGGTTTTGTTTAATTGCATTTTTAAATAATCGGATTTCAAAAGTACAAAATTATTTGGAAGACTATCAAAATTAATATCCAACAGTACTCTCTGCATGGTTTTAATTGTAATATTTTGATTTAAATGAATTATTAAAAAAGTATTTTCTCTATCAAAAATATCCTTTGAAACTTTCCATTTTAGATTTTTATTTTTTTTAATATAATCCTCAAATTTAATTTTTAAATTTTCAATTCTATAATCTGATTTTAAAAACTTAAAAACCCATTTATATTTTAAATATTTAATTTTTTC
>NHJR02000028.1 GCA_002169155.2 Flavobacteriaceae bacterium TMED220 | reverse complement strand
CAGATGCAAATAGAAATATGAAAATTGCTGATATCAGAAAAAATGCAAAAGATAAAATTGTCGTCTTTGAAAACAATCTAAATAAACTCTTACCAAAATTAAATAGAAGTTTTATTTGACTCTTTTCTTTCTTTAAGCCACTCTAATAATGCTCCAGTTAACCAATAAGGGACAACGAAGGTTATCAAAAAAATCATTAACCAAAAGCCAATTGTTAAAATGGAAAGGAAAGCTAAAAAACCTAAATATTGGTCGAAATCAAACATATTTAATTAATTTTTTTTATAAAATTAAAATTTTTATTTAAATTATTTAAATGAAAAAGTAATTTATTTTCTTTTATCCATAGTATAATTTATATTGTTTTAAAATGTTAATTTTGTGAATGTTATGCTTATTAGAAATTTTATAAATGAAATATAGAATAGAAAAAGATACAATTGGAGAGGTTAAAGTGCCCAATAATGCTTATTGGGGAGCTCAAACTGAGAGATCTAGGTTAAACTTTAAAATAGGTAAAGAATCTTCAATGCCAATTGAAATTATATACGGATATGCATATTTAAAAAAAGCTGCTGCGTACACTAATTATGATTTAGGTATATTGGATATAAAAAAAAGAGATTTAATTTCTAGTGTATGTGATGAAATTCTCTCTGGTAAACTTAATGACCATTTTCCTCTAGTTATATGGCAAACTGGCTCAGGTACTCAAACAAATATGAATGTCAACGAAGTAATTTCAAATCGTTCACATGAAATTTTAGGAAATAAACTAGGAGTTGGAGATAAAGTATTACTTCCAAACGATGACGTTAATAAATCTCAATCCTCAAATGATACTTTCCCAACTGCAATGCACATAGCGGCTTACAAGAAAATAGTTGAGATAACAATACCGGGGATCAAAAAACTTAAAAAATCTTTGAATTTAAAATCTAATGAATTCAAAGATATTGTAAAAATTGGAAGAACTCACTTAATGGATGCTACCCCACTTACTTTGGGTCAAGAATTTTCAGGTTACGTTTCACAATTAGATTATGGATTGAAATCATTAATTAATTCATTGGACCATTTAAAAGAAATTGCTCTGGGTGGAACTGCAGTTGGAACTGGTATTAATACCCCAAAAGGTTATTCTGAAATTGTTGCAAAATATATATCTAAATTTACAAATCTACCTTTTATCACTGCAAAAAATAAATTTGAGTCAATAGCTGCTCATGATGCAATTGTTGAAACACATGCTTCTTTAAAACAATTAGCTGTTTCAATTAATAAAATTGCAAATGACATTAGAATGATGTCCTCAGGGCCAAGGTCTGGAATAGGTGAACTTAGCATTCCATCAAATGAACCAGGAAGTTCAATTATGCCTGGAAAAGTAAACCCTACCCAATGTGAGGCAATTACAATGGTTTGTGCTCAAGTAATAGGGAATGATGTCACCACATCAATTTCTGGAATGCAAGGTCAATATGAATTAAATGTATTTAAACCCGTTATGGCTTTCAATATTATTCAGTCATCACAACTACTTGGTGATTCCTGTCTAAGTTTTTCCCTTAATTGTGTAAATGGAATAAAAGCAAATAAAAAAAGAATAAATTCATTAGTAAATAACTCTCTAATGCTTGTAACTGCTCTAAACACCAAAATTGGATATTATAAATCTGCAGAAATAGCAAATAAAGCTCATAATGAAGGAATTACTTTAAAAGAAGCTGCAATTAAATTAAAATATTTAACAGAAAAACAATTTGATGAATGGGTTAAACCAAATGAAATGACAGGGTAAAAGAAATAACTTANTTNTTTTTATATNCTACCCTTAAGTGCATTAAATGCCCATGCTATTACAAAAAAACCAACACCAGCTATCCCAAAGCCTATAGTATATTCTTTGTAAACAAAAAAGCCTACNCCAAATAAACTTATACCAAGAATCAACATAAATAAGGAAGCNTAACCAAAAATTTTATTTTTATTTAATTTCATGATTAAAAATTAAAATTCCNTAAAGNCCTTAAAGTAAAATTTTTTGTCTAAATTAATTTTTTTCTCCAATTTGACCAATTAAATTTTTTAGAAAAATATAANAATGTTANAGGATAAANAATAACTAAATATATAAATAANTCAATACCTAATGAAGGTTCTGAAATATCTNTNTATAAAGANTCCGTTTGGAAAGCAGTCCAATCNGCNGTAACTAANAAAGCTGTNATNAGATTATTTGCAATATGTAAACCTACTGCAAGTTCTGTTCCTTCGTCCATTAAAGTTATGATACCAAAAAAAAATCCTGTTCCAACATAATAGAACATAATTCCATTTCCCAATTTATCGACTTCGGGATTAAAAAAATGAAGAAATCCGAAAATAAATGATGTAATGATTAGAGGTAAATACCTATTTTTTAACATTTTTGAAAAACCCTGCATTAAATAACCTCTAAAAATTAATTCCTCCAGTGCAGATTGAAAAGGAATTAGTGTTAGTGCGATTAATGTCATAATCAAAAACGGAAAAAAATTAAAATTAAATATATAATTATCTGGAGAGATAATCAGTTCCAATAAAAAAATTGATATTGATAATAAAGACCAGTATTTAAAACCAAAAAAAATTTTTTTTATGTCTATATTTTTTCTAGATGTTGTGACACTTGTAAATGA
This sequence comes from Flavobacteriaceae bacterium TMED220, assembly GCA_002169155.2. Classification (GTDB taxonomy): domain Bacteria; phylum Bacteroidota; class Bacteroidia; order Flavobacteriales; family Flavobacteriaceae; genus TMED220. The sequence continues at coordinate 18,825 of NHJR02000028.1, read as the reverse complement.
TTGTAAATGGATTTTTTTGACAACAAAAAAAAATGCTATAAATGATATTAGAAAAGGAAATAATATTAAAAAAAAAGCAAGGTTTTTATCTAAGACATTTAAAATGTTAATTGGATTAGTTTCAATGTCTGTCTCTGACAAGGTATTCGACAAAACAGCAAGGAGCGGCATTTGACCAAAGAAATTAAAAAAAATTATAATTATTGAGCCAATAATATAATAAGAAAAAGAAGTTCTCTTAGCTATAAATTTTTCTAAAAAAAAATTAGTTTTTTTCAATAATTAAATAATTAAATAAAAAAAGAATTTAACAATAAAATAAAAATTATTGAAAAAATAGATTGAAAATGTATTGTATAAATATTGCTGTTTATAAGTTCCCTTTTATTGTAGTTTTTGTATAACCCATAAAAAATATAAACCCCAAACAAAAAAAGAAACACTAATGAAGAATCATACATAAACGAATTAAAATTAATTAAATTACTTGAGAGAATGGGTTTAAATAAATACATAAAAATAAAGGTAGAAACAAGAAATAAAAGATAAATCCATCTTGAATTTTTTTTACCAATTAAAACAACTAAATTATTTTTATTTGCCAATTTATCTGAAGTATAATCTGGAAATTGATTAATAAATAAAATATTTGTTGTTAAAAGCCCTTGAGGTATTCCAANTAAAATAAAATTAATAAATTCAGTAGAAAAAAGATCAATTGTGGTTGAAGAGATTGCAAAAGCTGTTCCAAGAGTTAAAAGAGGTCCGAAAGTTAAAAAAATTGTTAATTCACCCAAGCCCTTTCTTGCAGATAATCTAAGGGGCTTAGCCGTATAAAAATAACCTAAAAACACTCCAATAAAAGCAATAACTAAAGCACTAATTGTGTTAGAAAATGAATTTGTAATGATATAACTATTATAAATTAAAATTGGTAAAGAAAATAAAGTAAAGAGTAACATGATATTAGCAAGTTTTTTTGTGCCTTTTAAAGAAATCAGACCTAATTCAATTGCCCTACTCCCACCGGAAATTTGAGCTCCCTCTAAAATTTTAGAATTCATACCCGCATTAAAATATTCATTATTTAGTCCATCAGTTCCGTGTTTAACATCAAAATAATCATTGTAAAGATTAGAAAATAATTGAAGAGTAATAATGCCAAAAATAGTCAATATAAGATTTAAAACACTAAACAGTCCATCTCCTACTCCAGCAAAGTAAGAAGCAATAACCAAAACAGGAAATAATGACGCAGAAGCAAANCCNGCTCTTGTAATAGCAACTCCTTTAATTATTTTNGTAACTAANCTAATNGGTACATCAACCTCTTCATCAATAACTTCAGTTATTCCGCAGTATCCAGTTTGGGGATTATTCTTGCCATTGGCAAAATTTGGAGTTATTTTACATTTAGCATTGAATAATGTACCATCCTTTTTTATAAAGTTAGTTTTGGCCTCNTATACACCTTTGGTATTTGCTATTTTTAACCAATTTAAAACATTTTGTATGACTATTTCGCCAGGAGAAAAAATTGAAACCCTTTTCTTACCAATTAACTCATCAGGTTTGTAGCCAAATACTTTTTCAGCTCCATTATTCATTTTTAGAATTAAACCCTCCATATCACATATTATTACACTTTTCATTTTCTAAAGATATTATTTTTTATAAAGTTAAGGTAGTTAGTTTAGCTATTGAAATAATTTCATCATTATCATTAGTAATTTTTATATTCCATAATTGCATTGTCCTCCCACTATGAACTGCTTTTGCTTTAGCAAATATTTTTCCTGACCGAACAGACTTTAAATGGTTTATTGATAATTCAATTCCTCTAACAAGCTTGTTTCCTTTTTTTAGAAGAACTGTAGAAGCCGCACTTCCAACAGTTTCAGCAAGGGCAGCAGTTGCACCACCATGTAAAATTTTATCTGGCTGATATACTTTAGTGTTAACAGGCATNCTTGCAACAAGGAAATCNTCTCCTACGTCAACAAATTTAATCTCTAAAGTATCAATTAAAGTATTTTTTACATTTTTATTCAAAATACTTAAAAGGACTTTTTTACTCATTACAAAATCATATTAAAAAAAAACCATCAAATTACTTTGATGGTTTTATTAAACTAATCTTTGACTTCTTCAAAATCAACATCTTGGACATCATCATCAGGCTTTTTTGATTTCTCAGAACTTTTTGTTTGTTTATCACCTCCTTGAGTTGATTTTTTGGGGTCTGCCTCAGCTTGAGCTTTATACATCTCTTCCGAAGCATTTTTCCATGCTTCATTAATTTTATCCAATGCAGGCTCTATTTGAGCTAATTCCTTTGTTGAATAAGCCTTTTTCAGTTCCTCAAGTGCATCCTCAATAGGCTTCTTCTTATCAGCTGAAAGTTTTTCACCAAATTCCTTTAATTGACTTTCAGTTTGAAAAATCATTTGATCAGCACTATTTAATTTATCAGCCTGATCTTTGGCTTTTTTATCTGACTCAGCATTGGCTTCAGCCTCTTCTTTCATTTTTTTAATTTCTTCCTCTGTCAGTCCTGAGGATGCTTCTATACGAATATCTTGAGACTTTCCAGTGGCTTTATCTGAAGCTGCAACTTTAATGATTCCATTTGCATCAATATCAAATGTAACNTCAATTTGAGGTACTTGCCTTGGAGCAGGTGGTATACCATCTAAATGAAAACGACCTATTGTCTTATTATCAGCAGCCATAGACCTTTCACCCTGAAGAACATGAATTTCAACTGATGGTTGATTATCAGCTGCAGTAGAAAAAACTTGTGACTTTTTGGTAGGTATTGTTGTATTTGCGTCAATTAGTTTGGTCATAACATTACCCATTGTTTCAATACCAAGTGATAATGGAGTTACATCCAATAACAAAACATCTTTAACGTCACCTGTTAATACTCCTCCTTGAATAGCAGCACCAATTGCAACAACTTCGTCTGGATTTACACCTTTAGAAGGTTTTTTACCAAAAAACTTTTCAACCTCAGTTTGAATAATAGGAATTCTGGTTGATCCTCCGACAAGAATTATTTCATCAATATCGGATTTTGACAAACCAGCATCGTCCATTGCTTTTTTTACTGGGGCCATTGATCTTTTAACCAGGTCTGCAGATAATTGCTCAAATTTAGCTCTTGACAAGGTTTTGACTAAATGTTTTGGACCAGCATCAGTAAGAGAAACATATGGTAAATTAATTTCAGTTTGATTTGAAGAGGATAATTCAATTTTAGCCTTTTCAGCAGCTTCTTTTAGCCTTTGAAGCGCCATAGGATCTTTTCTTAAATCAATACCTTCAGATTTTTGAAAATCACCAGCTAACCAATCAATTAAAGATTGATCAAAATCATCTCCACCTAAATGTGTATCACCATTTGTTGATAAAACCTCAAATACTCCGTCACCTAATTCTAAAATTGAAATATCAAAAGTACCTCCTCCCAAATCATAAACAGCAATTTTTTTATCAGTATTACCAGCTTTATCTAAACCATAAGCCAATGCTGCCGCAGTAGGTTCATTTATTATTCTTTGAACTTTTAGACCAGCAATTTCTCCAGCCTCTTTAGTAGCTTGTCTTTGAGAATCATTAAAATATGCAGGTACTGTTATTACAGCTTCCGAAACGTCAAACCCTAAATAATCTTCAGCAGTTTTTTTCATTTTTTGAAGAGTCATCGCTGATAGCTCTTGGGGTGTATACATTCTTCCGTCAATATCAACTCTTGGTGTGTTATTATCTCCTTTAACAACCTTATAAGCCACAGTTGAGGCATCCTTAGAGGATTCTGAAAATTTGTTACCCATAAATCGCTTGATCGATGAAATTGTTTTAGTTGGATTTGTTACAGCTTGTCTTTTAGCAGGGTCACCAACTTTAATTTCTCCACCTTCAACAAATGCTATTACCGAGGGTGTAGTTCTTTTTCCTTCTGAATTAGGTATTACAACTGGTTCGCTACCCTCCATTACAGAAACACAGGAGTTTGTAGTACCTAAATCTATTCCAATAATTTTACTCATTTTTTATGTCTTAAAGTTCAAAAAAAATATATTCAAGCATTATGCCAACAAATAATAACTGACAGCTTGTCATAATTGATTATTTTATAATAAATTTGAACAATTAAGAAAACCTATGAGAAATATTAATCCACTCACTTCAAATAAGTTGTATAATATCAAACTTAAAAAACCACCATCAAGTGCTGCGGGAATATCAAGTATAAAATCTACACTTACACATATTTCAAAAGAAATGGGAACAATACGGGGATTAAAAACTCTTTCAAAATTAAATCAAGTTGATCAAATTGATTGCCCAGGATGTGCTTGGCCAGATCCAGAAAAAGGTAAAAGATCAAAACTTGGCGAATATTGTGAAAATGGAGCTAAAGCAATTGCTGAAGAAGGAACTATAAAGAAAGCTAGTCCAGATTTTTTTAAAAAGTATTCTGTTGAAGAACTTTCAAACTGGTCAGATTACTCTTTAGGAAAAACGGGTAGATTAACTCATCCAATGCTTTTAGACAATAAAAAAAAACATTATAAAAAAATAAAGTGGAAGAAAGCTTTTAAGTTAATTGCTAATAACTTAAATAATTTAAAAGATCCAAATGAATCAATTTTTTACACTTCAGGAAGATCTAGTAATGAGGCAGCCTTTTTGTATGGTGTATTTGCAAGGGAGTTCGGTACAAATAACTTACCTGACTGCTCAAATATGTGTCATGAATCAAGTGGTATTGCACTAACTGAAACTCTTGGAATTGGAAAAGGATCAGTTACACTAGATGATTTTCCAAAAGCTGATTTAGTGATGGTAATAGGACAAAATCCTGGAACTAATCACCCTAGAATGTTATCCTCTTTAGAGAAATTAAAGAAGAACGGGGGTAAAATTATTTCAATAAATCCCCTTGAAGAGGTAGGCTTAAAAAGATTTAAAAATCCTCAAAAAATAAATGGGTATTTTGGATCAGGAACAGAATTAANTGATGTNTATCTTAAAGTAAAGATTAATCAAGACATTCCACTTTTAAAGGCGATAATGAAAACGTTAATTAATAGAAACAATGCAAATAATAAAATAATTGATGAAAAATTTATCAGAGAAAAGACTTCTGGCTTCAATAAATTCTTTAATAATATCCAAAAACATAATTTAGAAGATTTAATTAGTATATCTGGTGTAAAAGTATCAGAATTTAATAAAGCAATAAAAATTCTTGAGCCAGCTAAAAAAATAATAATATGCTGGGCTATGGGATTGACTCAGCATAAAAATGGTGTAGATAACATTAANGAATGTGTTAATCTTCTNCTTCTAAAAGGAAGTATTGGTAAAAAAGGTGCTGGCACTTGTCCAGTTAGAGGTCATAGTAATGTACAAGGCGATAGATCAGTGGGAATAATTCATAANACTTCACCNGAATTATCTAATGCATTAAAANAAACATTTNATTTTGANAGNCCAAAAANNGAAGGATATGANACNGTTCACTCAATAAAAGCAATGTATAATAGAAAAGCTAAAATTTTTGTTTCACTAGGAGGAAATTTTTTATCAGCTGCTTCAGATACATTATATACTGCTAAAGCTCTTCAAAATTGTGATCTAACTGTTTCTATAAGTACAAAACTAAATAGAACTCATTTGGTAACAGGAAAAAAAGCTTTGATATTACCTACAATTGGAAGAACTGAAATTGATAAGTTTAAAGGAAAAAATAGATTTGTATCAGTTGAAAATAGCATGGGAAGGGTCCATATTTCAAAAGGAACATTATTACCTGCATCTAAAAAATTAATGAGTGAGCCTGAAATAATTTCTAAAATTGCACATCATACATTAAAAAATAATTCAAAAATAAAATGGCTGAAATTAGGTGTTAATTATGATTTAATAAGAGAAAAAATATCAAAAGTTTTTAATGATTTTAAGAATTATAATGAAAAAGTTAAAGATTCTGGTTTTTATCTTCCAAATAATTCCAGGAAAGGTGATTTTTCAAAATTAAATAAAAAAAGAGCAAAATTTAGTGTTTGCAAAGTCCCCATTCATGTAATTAAAGATGATGAATTTTTATTAATGTCAATAAGGTCCCATGACCAATTCAATACCACGATTTACGGTCTGAATGACAGATACAGAGGAATTTATAATGAAAGAAGAGTTGTTTTTATGAATAGAAAAGATATCAAAAAATTCAATTTGAATTCACTTGATCTTATTGATATTGAATCCTTATACAATGGTAAAAAACGTGTTGCTAAAAAATTCCATGTAGTACCATATAATATCCCTTCACAAAATTTAGCTTGTTATTTTCCAGAAGCAAATGTGTTAGTCCCAATAAATGAGTTTGCATTTAAAAGTCAAACTCCTATATCAAAATCTATTAAAGTAAAAATAAAAAAACATAATTTATCTCAAAATTAAATCATTTTGATCCTTACTAACAATTTCCATACTTTTGTTTAAAAAATTATAAATGCCATCTCCAAAAAAAAAGTATAAAAGAATAACAACTAATTCTCTTTTAGAAATGAAAAAGAATAAAGAAAAAATTGCTATGCTAACTGCATATGATTTTACATTAGCAAAATTAGTTGATGCTTCTGGTGTTGATATTATTCTAGTAGGTGACTCGGCATCGAATGTTATGGCTGGGCATGAAACAACTTTACCAATTACCTTGGATCAAATGATATATCATGCAAGTTCAGTTATTAGAGGTGTTGATAGAGCTCTCGTAGTTGTTGATTTACCATTTGGNACATATCAATCAAACTCAAAAATAGCTCTTGAATCTGCNATCAAAATCATGAAACANTCTGGAGCACATTCNGTNAAACTAGAGGGAGGNAGTGAAGTAAGAGAATCCATGGAGAGAATTATTNAAGCTGGNATNCCTGTTATGGGACATCTNGGTCTTAACACCTCAATCAATTTATAAGTTTGGNACTTATTCTGTTAGAGCAAAAAATGAAGATGANGCTAATAAAATAATTGATGATGCNAAAATGTTGGAAAAAATTGGATGTTTTGGAATTGTTCTTGAAAAAATACCTGCATTATTATCAAAAAAAATCGCTGAAATTGTAAAAATNCCTGTTATTGGNATTGGTGCAGGAAAAGANGTTGATGGNCAAGTATTAGTTCTNCATGATATGCTGGGTATGACACAAGATTTTAGCCCAAGATTTTTANGAAGATATCTTGACTTAAAATCTGAGATTANAAANGCAATAAGGTCATACACNTCTGATGTCAAGTTGTTAAAATTCCCCAGCGATTCTGAGCAATACTAATATTAAAAATACAAATCAGACTACTTTGGATGGACTTAATATCTTGTTTGAAGACAATCATCTTCTTGTAGTAAATAAAAATCCTGGAATTTTAGTTCAAAATGATAAAACAGGTGACATTTCCCTATTAGATTTATGTAAGCAATATATAAAAAAGAAATACAATAAGAAATCAAATGTTTTTTTGGGTTTAGTTCATAGAATTGATAGACCGGTTAGTGGAACTATAATATTTGCAAAGTCCTCTAAATCATTATCAAGACTTAATAACCAATTTAAGTTAAGAGATGTTAAAAAAACTTATTGGGCAATTGTAAACGGAGTAGTTTACGAAGAAGAGAAAAAACTTATTCATTGGCTATTAAAAAAATCTTCCCAAAATAAATCATTCACATATAATAAAGAAATCCCTAGAAGTAAAAAATCTATATTACAATTTAAAAAAATTCATACATTTAAAAACTATACTCTTCTAAGAATAAATCTTGAGACTGGAAGACATCATCAAATAAGAGCTCAATTAAGTTCAATAGGATATCCAATTAAAGGGGATTTGAAATATGGTGCCCCTAGAAGTAATAAAAATAAAAGTATTCATCTTCATTGTCGAAGTATTGAAATATCTCACCCAGTTAATAAAAAAATATATAAATGGATAGCTCCAACTCCTAAAGATGCTCTATGGAGTGCCTCTCCTTCCGATTAATTTTTTTAGCTTTCTCTTTAATTACATCACCAATTGGACGATTATTAATCTTACTTTCAAGCCAAGAAATAATATCTAAATATAAAAACGATCTTCTCTCATAAGGATCTTCTTCATATACCTTTATTTCATTATAAAGTCTGACAAAACTATCTTTAAGCTCATGAGGATATATATTACCTAGTGACCTTAAAAATTTAATCATTGATTTTTGAACTGAATGTAAATCATTCATTTTAATCAAGAACTTATAGGTATCTCTTAAGTTCCGATCCAAATGATAATCAAATCCAGCTTCATAGTGAGCAATTAGATTTAAAATCCTTGTAAAACAGAGTAAATCNTCTCTCATTTTAAGAGCCTTATTTGAAATAATTTTATTCAAATANANAATTGAATTTTCATAATCCTCNCATCCAAAATATAGNCATGCAATTTTATAATAAAAAATCATTATGTGNTGTTCATCAATTCTACCAGAAAATTTNTTAATATTATTTTTTATAGTTTCAATCAACAAAACACCCTTTTCGAANTCACCTTCTAAAAAATATAAATTTATCTTATTATTGTATTTACACAAAAAACTTAATACTTCTGTATTATCGTTATTTGGAAAATTTGGACTCTCAATTTTATTAATAAGATTNTTTAGAGTAATTCTGAACTTCTCAGGATATTTAATTAAAAGTAATGANTCCATTAAATAATTATTACCNCNTAANTAAAAAACAGGATTGGATNTTATCATTTCAGGATTTTTATCAAACATATCAACCCATNTCATTGAATACTTNTAACTAGACAAAAANTNTTGGATTAAAAGNCTGTACCATAANTGNGCCTTATTGTGCCATAATTTNTCTCTAAAACTTAAATTTTCAATATTTATCTTAGGTATTCTTTCAAAGAAAAATTTAGTAATAGACTTAAACTCCTCATCACTTTTGGCATAACCAGCCTTNATTAATTTTTCATATAACTGAAGAGAAAGATTTGAAAGTTTACTTGCAAGNTTATTCTCTTTAATTAACTTGTTNGAATCAGAAATTAAAATTTCAGTTCTATTACTCATACTTCGAGTTATATACTGTGATTCAATTAATTTTTCTAATTCAACAATTTCAAAAGCAGTGTATTTTTCTTCTGATTTTAAAGCCAATATTTTAGCTTTATCCAAAATCTTTAAACTTTGTTTGTAAAGACCTTTATTATATAAAATTGTTGCAAAATCAAGTTGCTCTCTTATTTTAAGCTTNGAGTTTTGATGTGAGGGATTTAATTTTAGACTAATTAATATTTGTTTATAAAGGTGAGCCTTTAGATTAGACAATTGTTGTTTTGAAACNACTCTCTTTTTTAAAATTAATTTTTCATCATAGCTCTCAATTTTGTCTAAAATATTAAAGAGTTTCAAAAATTTTGAATCTAGGTTTGAACCCATCCTACCAACAAAAAGTTTAAATTGTCTCTTTTCAGATTTTGACAAAGACTTAATTAGAACAAAAAGATTTTCTTTATAATCAGTAGTCATTGTAATAAATATATATCTAAAATATTGTAATTAAAGTAATTATGTCTAACAAAGTAATTTAGAATATTGTAAAAAATCAATGATTTATATAAACACTTTACATTTAAACAATAAATTAGTATTGTAAATTTAAATATTATTTTATTGTGGCAAAAGACCAAGTTCAAATTTTTGATACAACTTTAAGAGACGGCGAACAAGTCCCTGGTTGTAAATTAGACACAAAAAATAAATTAAATATAGCTAAAAGATTAGATGAGCTTGGAGTTAACATTCTTGAAGCTGGGTTTCCAATCTCTAGCCCAGGAGACTTTAATTCAGTCGTTGAAATATCCAAGATAGTTAAAAATGCAACTGTATGTGGCTTATCAAGAGCTGTCAAAAAAGATATTGAAGTTGCTGCTGAATCATTAAAAAATGCTAAAAAATCTAGGATTCATACTGGAATTGGAACTTCAGATTCACATATAAGATATAAATTTAATTCTAATCGAGAAAAAATCTTAGAGAGAGCTATTAAAGCTGTTAAATACGCCAAAAGTTTTGTTGAAGATGTTGAATTTTACGCTGAAGATGCAGGAAGGACCGATAATAAGTTTCTAGCTAAAGTTTGTGAGGAAGTTATCAAAGCGGGAGCAACTGTCCTCAACATTCCAGACACAACTGGATATTGTCTTCCAGATGAATATGGCTCTAAAATTAAATATCTTATGGAAAATGTAAAAGGTATTCATAAAGCAACAATTTCATGTCATTGTCATAACGATTTGGGATTAGCTACTGCAAATTCAATTTCAGGTGTTTTAAATGGAGCTAGACAAATTGAATGTACAATTAATGGAATTGGTGAAAGAGCAGGCAACACCTCACTTGAGGAAGTTGTAATGATAATGAGGCAACACCCTAATTTAAATGTTGATACTAGTATCAATTCAAAATTACTTCACTCAACAAGCCAACTAGTGTCTGAAAGAATGGGGATGATTGTCCAACCAAATAAAGCGATAGTGGGTGCAAATGCATTTGCTCACAGTTCAGGNATTCATCAGGATGGTGTTATTAAAAAAAGGGAAACCTACGAAATAATTGATCCAAAAGACGTAGGAGTAGATAAATCATCAATTGTTTTAACTGCAAGAAGTGGAAGAGCAGCTATTGCATATAGAGCTAAAAAAATTGGTCACGATTTAACAAAATTAGAACTAGACAATGTATATAAAGAGTTTTTGATATTAGCCGATCAAAAAAAAGAAATTAATGACTCCGATTTACCACAAATAATAAAAAAAGTAAAATAATTACTACTTTTTGAATATGAGGTCAATTCTATCCTTAACAACTTTATCCCATATCATATATCCTTCTTTGTTTAGATGCAAAAGATCCTTTACAAACAATTTATTATTTGGAGTACCATTATCATTTAAAAATAGNTCCGCAGTCTCTATGTAAAATAAATTCTCATTATTTAAACAATATTCTTTAATCAAATTATTAACCTCGCTGATTTTTGACCATAACTTCCATCTGCTAGANGTTGGAGTAATTTCAATTTGAACAATTGGAATTTCAGGATATTTAACTCTCACTTGTTTAACAAAAAAGTCATAAAGGGCAGCAATTTCTTCGGGCGTTCCATCTCTTTCATTATTTTTATTATAAACATCTTCAAGACCTTTAATATCGTTTGCTACGAAGCAAACAATCATACTCAATGAATGGTTGTTTAAAATTCTATCAGTATAAAAAATTAAATCTCTAAAATGTGCGCCACCATATCCTCTATGAATTACATTATAAGGGCTCATAACCTCTTTAAGATTTTTCCATAATCTTATGGAGGAACTACCTATAAATAAAATTGATTTTTCAGGGTATTTTTTTATTTCATCTAACCTTTCAAAGGCTTGTATTTCTTTTTCAAATCTAGATCTATTTTTTTCAGGGTATTTCTTAAGATAGTATTCTAAATCATAAGTTATATCTTGAGAAAATATAAATGCAGATGAAAACAGAAAAAGAAATGTAGTTAAAAATTTATATTTCATATTATAGATACTTTGTTTTTAATTGATCCAGGGACTCTTTCATTTGTTTTTTTGTCATAATATCCTAAATAAAAAATCCCTAAACATCTTTCGCCAGAATTAAACTTAGTAAACTCATTCATCTTATTAATGAACGAAGGACTACTCCAATAACCACCAATATTCAAATCTGTAGCAGTTAACCATAAATTTTGGATCGCCATTGAAACAGCAGCAACTTCTTCCCACTCTGGAATTGATTCATTATGATCTCTTTGCATACATATTAATAGTACAACAGACGAAAGCATTGGTTTTTTTAAAAGTTTTTTAAATTTATATTCTGAAAATTTAACCGTATTCTCTTTATATTTTCTTGCTAAAAACTCACCTAATCTAACTTTCGAATCTCCCCTNATTATTTTAAATCGCCATGGTTCAGTTTTTTTATGAGTTGGAGCCCAATTTGCAGATTCTAGGAGTATATCAATTGTCTCATCGTCAATTTCTTTACTATTAAACTGTTCAGGAAATATTGATCTTCTTGTNTTAATTAAATCTAGAATACTCATTTTATTTTTTTTTAATAAATATATAAGCAATAAATCAAAATAAATAATGTTTGTTCAAAACTTATTAAAATCAAGAGGGATAATTCATTAATTTAATAAAGTAAGTTTGTTAATTTGTAATTTAAATAATTGAAATAATTTATTATTAATGAATGAAGAAATTGAGCATATAAAGTGTTTAATAATTGGCTCAGGACCAGCGGGTTACACTGCNGCTATTTATGCTGCAAGAGCTAATATGAAGCCTGTTTTATACCAAGGTATTCAACCTGGAGGACAATTAACAACAACTACAGATGTCGAAAATTTTCCTGGATATCCTGATGGAATAACTGGACCCGAGATGATGGATCAGCTAAAAAAGCAAGCTGAAAGATTTGATACTGATGTAAGGGATGGTTGGGTTACAAAAGTCGATTTTTCAAATAAATTTCATAAAATTTGGATTAATGACCAATTAAAAATTTCAGCTCAAACAGTTATAATTTCTACTGGGGCAACTGCAAAATATTTAGGACTTGAATCTGAAGAAAAGTATCTTAAACTTGGTGGAGGTGTATCTGCATGTGCAGTTTGCGATGGCTTTTTTTATAAGAACCAAGAAGTAGTTATTGTTGGAGCNGGTGATTCAGCTTGTGAGGAGGCGCACTACTTATCAAAAATATGCTCTAAAGTAACCATGCTTGTAAGAAAAGATCATTTCAGAGCTTCACAAATAATGCAAAAAAGGGTAAAAGAAACAAAAAATATCTCGATTTTATATAACTCAATAACTCAAGAGGTTATTGGAGATGATGCCGTTGTAACTGGAGTAAAAGTTAAAAATATATTAACTAATAAAATAGATACAATTAATGCTACTGGATTTTTTGTAGCGATTGGTCATAAACCCAATACTGAAATTTTTAAAGATTTTTTAAATTTAGATGAAACGGGATACATAATTAATGAAAAAGGCTCATCCAAAACAAATATTAATGGTGTATTTGTTTCTGGCGATGCTGCTGATAAAATATATCGTCAAGCTGTTACAGCTGCTGGCACAGGNTGTATGGCTGCACTTGATGCGGAAAGATATTTAGCCTCATTATAAATTTAAAGAATATATTCTGTATTTATAAAATTTGAATCTTTAGAATTAGCTAAAGAGTTTATTATTTTATTATTATAATCATTGTCTTTAGCAGCCACAAAAGTCCTTATTGAAAAAGACCTAAGAGCATCATGAACACTTAAAGTACTTACGGCTGAATTTTTTCTTCCTGTAAAAGGATAAATATCAGGACCTCTTTGACAAGCACTGTTTAAATTTACTCTACAAACTAAATTAGACATAGTATCAATTAATGGACCNATTTTAGAAATATCTTCTCCGAATAAACTTGCTTGTTGACCGTATTCTGATGAGGCCATTGCATCAAGAGGTTCATTAATGTCAGAGTAAGATATAACAGGAATAATAGGACCAAATTGTTCTTCGTGATATACTTTCATAGAGTCATTGACAGGATAAATTACTGCAGGGAAAGAAAAGTTTTCTGACAATTCCCCTCCCCTTTTGTTCATAACTTTAGCACCATTTTTAACAGCATCTTTAATTAAATCTTGAATATATTTGGGTTTATTTGGTTCAGGAAGCGGGGTAAGAAAAGCGTCGTCCTCCCATGGAAGTCCAAACTTCAAGTTATCTACAGCTAAAGAAAAACGCGATAAAAATTCATCAACGATTGATTCATGAACATAAATAACTTTTAAAGCTGTACATCTTTGACCATTAAAAGATAGGGTGCCAGAAATACACTCCTTAATAGTTAAATCAAGATCTGCATCAGGAAGAATAATACCTGGGTTTTTAGCTTCCAATCCTAAAACTAGTCTTAATCTATTTTTATTTGGATGTTCATCTTGAAGAGCTACAGCAGATGTACTATGACCAATTAAAGCTAAAACATCAATTTTCCCAGTTTTCATTATAGGTGAAGCAATTTTTCTCCCCCTTCCAAATAATATATTAACCACACCTGGAGGAAAACTTTCTTGAAATGCTTTTAATAAAGGTGTTATTAAAAGAACTCCATGTTTAGCAGGTTTAAAAATAGCTGTATTACCCATTATGATTGCAGGAATTAATAAACAAAAAGTTTCGTTTAATGGATAATTATAAGGACCAAGGCAAAGAACAACACCTAAAGGTCCTCTTCTTATATGGGCATGAATACCTGAGTTTTTAGAAAATTTAGCACTGTCCCTATCTAAATCCTTGTAAGCTTCAATTGTATCATAAATATATTCAATTGTCCTGTCGAATTCTTTATAAGAGTCAACTTTATTTTTACCTATTTCCCACATTAATAAATCAACAATTTCTTCACGAGTTTTTTCCATTTTTTTCACGAAGATCTCCATACATTTAATTCTGTCTTTAACTTTCATAGTTGGCCAAGCACCCTGACCCCTTTTAAATGCATTTTCTGCCGAATTCAAGGCTTTTATCGCGTGATCAGATCCCATATCAGGAATTGAACCTAAAAGTGTAGGTTTTTTCTCCCCTTTAACATTGCTAGAATAAATAGAGGAATAAACGTTTGATACGTCACCTTTCCAAGAATGTAATTCACCTTCAATTAAATATTTTTTTGAATGAATTGGATTTTTAAAAGAAACTTCTTTCATAGTAAAATTTTTTTTTCAAAATTATGCGATTATTTAAATAAAAAAGATAAAATTTTAATTTATTTTACAATAAATATTAAAAAAAAAATATTTAATGTCAGTTTTAAATTTTTTTATGATTATNAAGTTTTTTTTAAAAAACTGTATTACTCCCTTTTTTCTNATTTTTCTTTTTGTTAAATGTTCAAATAATGATTTATCAAAACAAAAAACAAATATTTTATTTATTCTAACTGATGACCAAAGGGCTAATACAATTAATTATTTGGGTAATGATGATATAGTAACTCCAAATATTGATTTTCTTGCAAAAAATGGTATTTCGTTTTTAAACACCACAATAATGGGAGCCAATAATGGAGCAGTCTGTGCACCAAGTAGAGCAATGATTATGACAGGAAGATCATTGTATGAGATTGATCCAACTGGGACTTCAATTGATAATAATTTTGTGACTCTTCCAAGATTTATGAATATTATTGGATATGATACTTTTCATACAGGGAAATGGCATAACGGAATTGAGAGTTTTAAAAATTCTTTTTCAAACGGTAAAAATATTTTTTTTGGTGGAATGAGTGATCATTATAAAGTACCACTAAATAACTTTAGTGAATTAGGAAATTACTCAAAAGATTCTATTTACTTTTCTGAAAGACATAGTGCTAACATTTATTCAGATACTGCTGTAGAATATATAAATAATCATAATGGCTCTAATCCCTTTTTTATGTTTGTATCCTTTCAAACTCCTCACGACCCTAAACAGGTTCCAAATGAATTTCTTAATATTTACAATAAAAAGTCCATTGATATNCCTACTAACTTTAAAGAGTTTCATCCATTTGANAATGGTGAATTAGANATTAGAGATGANTGGTTAGCNAGATTNCCAAGNGAAAAAGATGAAATAATAAAACATATTAAGGCTTATTATGGAATGATTACTCATACCGACCATAGAATAGGATTAATTATCAATGCTCTTAAAAAAAAGGGAATTTTAGATAATACACTAATTATTTTTACAAGTGATAATGGTTTAGCAGTAGGTCAACATGGACTTATGGGAAAACAAAATCTATACGACCACAGCATAAAAGTTCCTTTAATCATGACTGGTCCAGGACTAGATAAAGACAAAAAAAAATATTCACATATTTATTTAAATGATATTTATCCTACAATATGTAAATATTTAAGATTGAATATTCCTGAAAGCGTCACAATGAGTAGTTTTATGAATCTATTAAATTCAGATTTAGATCAAACACAAAGAAAACATAGTGTTCATGCNTATAAAAACTTTCAACGCGCTATTAGAAGTGATAATTATAAATTAATAAAATATAANGTTGATGGTGTTTATAAAAATCAATTATTTGATATTACAAATGATCCTTTTGAAACTAATAATCTAATAGGATTAAGTNGTGAAATGGATTCTATTGAAATAAAATTGACAAGTTTACTTCAAAAANAATTAATTGAAATAGGAGACTCAGTTAACTTTAACAAACCCTCATGGGGGGTAAAAAAACAAATGGGATGGATAAAGAAAATGGAAATATATTCACCTAAAGGATTAAAAAATCTTAGGGAATTAGCTAAAAAGGAACATCTTTAACTAAATATTTTTTTTCTTTAACTCATCTACTGCAAAATTTGCAGCTCTAGCAGTCAGTGCCATATATGTCAAAGATGGGTTTTGATTACCTGCAGATGTCATGCACGCACCATCAGTAACAAAAACATTAGCCACTTCGTGTAATTGATTATTTTTATTCAATACTGATGTTTTTGGATCTCGACCCATTCTAGCAGTACCCATTTCATGAATACCTTTTCCAATAGGTGCATTAGAATCGAAAGATTGAATATTTTTAAAACCAGCAGCATCAAGCATTTCTTGACCTTGGATTAACCAATCTTTCTTCATTAATTTTTCATTTTCTTTAAACTCGGCATCGAAAACAATCGTAGGTAAACCGTATTGATCTAACTTATCGTAATTTAAGAAAAAATGATTTTCATGATACGGTAATACCTCACCAAAACCACCCATGCCAAAACTCCAACCCCCAGGATTTAAAATCTCTTCTTTAAGTTCTTTACCGTAAGGAGCATATTCAGCTACAGTATTAGTCCAATTGTTACCAGTAGCTCTAGAGGCACCGCCTTGGTATCCGTAACCTCTTAAAAAATCTACTTTTTCTGAATTTTTATTAAGGTTTCTAAATCTTGGAATATAAACTCCATTAGGCCTTCTACCTATAAAATATTTATCTAAAAAACCGTCAATACTTCCAGACACACCAGCGCCTAATTGATGATCCATGATATTATGCCCCAACTCACCGCTTCTATTACCCATCCCATTTGGAAAAGCGTCAGATTTAGATTGCATTAAAATAGCTGTTGAAGCCATAGCTGATGCACATAAAAAAATAACTTTTGCTTTATATTCGGTTGTTTCTTTTGTGATTGCATCAATAACTCTAACACCAGAAGCTTTTTTAGTTTTCTTATCATATATAATTTCAGATACAATAGAATCTGCCCTTAAAGTCATATTTCCTGTCGCTTCAGCAATAGGAAGTGTTGATGAAATTGAGCTGTAGTAGGATCCAAAAGGACAACCTCTAGAACATCTGTTCCTATGTTGACATTCAATTCTACCAAGACCTGGTTTTGTACCCTCAGTTATATGGGCAACTCTTCCAATTGTTAAATACCTATTTTTAAATTTTTTTGATATTGAATTCCTTAAGTGTTTTTCTACACAATTAAGCTCCATAGGTTTTAAAAATTCACTATCAGGTAAATGAGAAAGCCCCATAGCTTC
Source organism: Flavobacteriaceae bacterium TMED220 (assembly GCA_002169155.2). GTDB lineage: Bacteria > Bacteroidota > Bacteroidia > Flavobacteriales > Flavobacteriaceae > TMED220. Next base: position 1,122 of record NHJR02000028.1, on the reverse strand, counting down.
TCCACTTACTCCTATATGATTTTCAACATATGAATACCAGGGAGCAATGTCTTTGTATCTAATAGGCCAATCTACTCCTATTCCGTCTTTTATATTTGCTTCAAAATCTAAGTCAGATAACCTATATGTCTGTCTTCCCCAAATCAAAGATCTACCCCCTACTTGTTTTCCTCTAATCCAGTCAAAAGGTTTAATTTCGTCGTAATCGTGTTCTTGATCGTTATTATAAAAATGTCGATTTGTTTCATTAAAACCCCATCTTTTTTGTTTTGTATACTTTTCTTTAATCTTATGAGGTGTAGCACCACCATGTTCCATATCCCAAGGATCAAGGTTCATAGTAGGATAATCCTCAATATGTTTAACCATCCTACCCCGCTCAAGAACTAAAGTTTTTAATCCTTTTTCACAAAGCTCNTTTGCGGCCCATCCACCACTTACTCCTGAGCCAACTACAATTGCATCGAAATTATTTTGATCTGAAANATTCATCTAGTTTAGTTTATTTGATATAAATATCAAAAAAAAAAAGAAAAAAAACAATTCAAATATGTATACTATATGAAATTATAACTGAGAATAATCTAATTCCTTTAAAAAAACGGAAGTAATATTTGAAACAAGACTCTCCATTGATATTGTTTTATATTCATTCATAGCTTTCATTTCAATCCATTTAGGATGAACAACAAACTTACCCCATGCCTTTGATCTTAATTCCATAGATTTATGAACCAACATATAACTCAGTAAAGGCATATCCCCTCCAGATATCTTTTCACCATAAAAGACAGAGTTGAGTCCCACATCATCAAAAATTTCAAATTCTCCATTATTAAACATTTTAACTTTCCTTAAATAAGCATCATCATTAGGAGATTCGTAATGACGTAATTCAAAAATAGACATCCCTTTTTCAGGCTTCCTAATTTTAGGAAAGCCCTCAAAGGCATAAAAATGTGATACTGAATATCTTTCATATGGCACTTCACTATTACTTAATGAATTTAATTCCAAAGAAGCTTTTTTAAAATCTTTATCATTTTGAAGGTTGAAATATGTTTCGTTAAAATGATCAATTGACGAATAAGGTATTAAAACATATATATTCTTTGGTAAGTC
>NHJR02000027.1 GCA_002169155.2 Flavobacteriaceae bacterium TMED220 | reverse complement strand
TGCTCTACCAACTGAGCTACCAGATCTAAATTAATTAGTTTGCAAATATACTATCAAATATTAATTTTTCAAGCTCTATTTATTATAAATTTGCATATATTTTATGATATAAATGAATAATCTAATCGTGTTAATCGGCTATATGGGATCTGGTAAAAGTTCTGTTGCTAAAGCTTTATCATCAAAACTAAAAACTAATCATATTGACCTTGATAAATTCATTGAATCTTCTGAAGGTATCTCTATTTCAAATATATTTAAAAAAAAGGGTGAAATTAATTTTAGAAAAATTGAAAGAAAATATTTAGAAAATATTTTAAAAAGTAAGAAATATTCAATTATTTCCTTGGGTGGTGGTACTCCTTGTTATTTTGATAATATAGAGTTTATAAATAAATTTTCTAACAATACTATTTTTTTAAAAACTTCAATAAATGAACTTACTGAGAGATTATTTATTGAAAAAGATGATAGACCTATTATATCTCATTTAAAATCGAAAAAAAAATTAAACGATTTTATAGCCAAGCATTTATTCGAAAGAAATAAATTTTATAACAAGACGAAAATTGTTATTGATACAGATAAAAAGGGAATTGAAGAAATAGTTGGGGAATTATTAGATAAGTTAGCTTAAGTAAACTCCCTCATCTTTATTATTCAATTCAACTGAAATAATTTCATTTAAAGAGGTCGATAATGAAATTCCCTTAAAATCAGCTTTTACAGGATAGTCCTTATGGTTTCTGTTAACCAAAACGGCAGTTTTAAGTTTTTTAACAGGAAACTCTAATAAGAATTTTACTCCATAGATTAACGTTTTACCTGAGTCTAAAACATCATCTATAAGAACAACAGATTTATTTTTAACTTGTTTTAGTTCATTTGACGAAGAATATCCTTTTAAAGGATTTTTTTATTGAATTCAATTGAAATTAAATTGATTTGAATTTTTGAAATTGATTTAAGGTATTCTGATATTTTTTTAGCATAAGTATATCCATTTTTTTTAATTCCAATAATAATAATTTCTTTTTCATTTATATTTGATTCAAATATTTGATATGCAATTCTTAAGGAGCAATCATTTATCCTTTTTGAATCCATGATCAACATTCTTTTGGAAGTATTTTTTTTCTTAGTTACTTTCATAATATAAATAAAATCATTTTTTTTTATTTTCTAAAAAGTTTTTGATGTCTCTTCTGTTTTTTTTTGTAGGTCTTCCTTTGACATTTTTTATTTTTAAATTAGTGTTTATCGAATTTAATTTTTTGTTTATAAATTCTTTGTCAAGTGTTTTATTTATAATATATCGGTAAATAAGCTTTGGACTTATTCTTGACTTCGGTATTTCTANAACCTCAATTGAATAGTTGATTTGGTTTTTGCGAATNAAAACANTATCNCCTGGGTAAACTTCTTTAGATGGTTTNATNTTTTTATTATTTATTTTGATNTGACCATTTTTACAAGCTTTATTTGAAAGATTNCTTGTTTTGTAATATCTAATACACCACAAAAACTGATCAATTCTCATTTAATTATTTTTAACTTTAACAAAAATAAAGTAAAATAGTATATTGCGTCAAAATTTATTTAAATGCAATTTAAAAATCATTTATTATNNATTTTATTTTNTTTATTCATAATTCTATCTTGTAAAAAAGATGATGAGGAGCTTGCTCCTGTTGCNAATGAATATTCTGAACAGGTTNTTAACGATAATATTCTTCTTGAAAATTNTTTAAAATCACATTTTTATAACTANGAAGATTTTGAATNAAATTTAGATTCAATAGTTAAAATTAAAATTGATTCAATATCTGGAATTAATCAAAANAAAACTTCTTTATATGATCAAGTTAAAACAAAAGATATTTCAATTATTGATGCTAATAATCTCCCTGTAAATCATACATTGTACTATATAATTGCAAAACAAGGAATTAAAAAAAATAAACCAAGTATTGTTGACTCTGTTTTTGTGAATTATGAAGGTAAGNTATTAAATGGTTTTGTTTTTGATCAAAGATCTCAACCAGTATGGTTTGACCTTTCAAATGTAATTCAGGGCTTTAGGTACGGTTTGGAAGAATTTAGTCCTGGTAATTACCAATTAAATTCTGATGGTACAATATTATTCAATGATTTCGGGCAAGGGTTAATTTTTATGCCATCTGGATTAGGGTATTTTTCTAACAGTCAAACCTCAATACCAGCATATTCTCCTCTAGTTTTTCAAGTATCTTTATTTACTNTAAANGTAACAGATCATGANTCAGATGGGATAAACTCAATTGATGAAGATATTGATGGNGATGGAGACCCAATGAATGACGATTCAGACGGNAATTCCATTCCAAATTTATATGATAATGATGATGATGGTGATGGAATTCCAACCAAAGAGGAATATGACCAAAATAATGACGGACAACCTGATGATTCAGATTCAGANTCAATTCCTGACTATTTAGATACTGANGGTTAATCTATCAAATAATCTTCATTTTTTTTATTAAATTTNAATAAATAGTTTAAGCTTAGAGAAAATTGATTTGGTCTTACNTGAATATGACCTATGAANCCATTATTATNNGAATTTTTTAGTTTAACTTCATTTTCTGTAAAACCTCTTTCGTAAAATAGAGAAATTCCAATTCGGTTAATCATAATTTTCCCACCAAACTTAAAACTCATAGTTAAATTTTTATTTATTTTATCTAAATTCAAATCCTTAGATTTTTGATTTAATATGTATTGAAATGAAGGTCCAGTGTATAATATTAAAAATTTACCAAAAACTTTATATCCAATTAAAACTGGGATTTCAATTTTAGAAATTGAAAGAGACTTTTNACCAAAACCAGTCTTATTTTCTGAATATATTAATTCTTGACTAATACTAAGTAGAAGTATATTATAATCAATAAATCCCCCAAAGTGAAAACCAGTTTTACTTTTAGAAGAAATACTTTCAAGGGAGGATGAATTTATATCTAAATCTCCCATAGAATCAAAGTTAAATCCCCCCTTTAAGCCAATATTTATTTGAGAATAAAGGCAAAAAAAACTTAAAAATAAGAAACTAAAAAAAAACTTAAACATTATTTTTTTTACGACNAATAACCTTTAAAGCAGCTTTTGCTATTGAAGTATCATTTAGACCATATTTATTCATAAGATCTCTTGGTTTGCCCGATTCTCCAAATGTATCATTAGTTGCAACAAATTCTTGAGGACATGGAAAAAAAGATGTTAAAGTCCTAGATATACTTTCACCTAAACCTCCATAGTAATTATGTTCTTCGGCACTTACGATACATCTAGTTTTTTTTACAGAATCTAAAATAATTTTTTCATCTAGAGGTTTAATTGTATGAATATTTATAACTTCACAACTAATTCCTTCATTTTCTAGTTTTTCAGCTGCAGTTAGTGATTCCCATACTAAGTGGCCAGTTGAAACAATTGTCACATCATTTCCAGACTTTAATAATAATCCTTTACCTATATTAAAGTCTTGATCAATAGAAGTGAAATTGGGAACAACAGGTCTTCCAAACCTAAGGTAAACGGGACCTTTATTTTTTGATATTGCAAGTGTAGCAGCTTTAGTTTGATTATAATCACAAGTATTAATTACTGTCATGCCAGGAAGCATTTTCATTAATCCAATATCCTCAAGAATTTGATGAGTTGCTCCATCTTCACCCAATGTAATTCCAGCATGAGAGGCACATATTTTTACATTTTTATTTGAATAAGCGATTGATTGCCTTATTTGGTCATAAACTCTTCCAGTTGAAAAGTTTGCAAACGTCCCAGTAAATGGTATTTTTCCACCAATAGTGAGACCTGCAGCAATTCCCATCATATTTGCTTCAGCAATTCCAATTTGAAAAAATCTTTCAGGATTTTCCTTAATAAATTGATTCATTTTCAATGAGCCAATAAGATCTGCGCATAATGCAACCACATTCTTATTTGTTCTTCCCAACTCTGTAAGACCATCTCCGAATCCTGAGCGAGTATCTTTGGATCCTTGATTTTTAAATTTAGTCATGATAATTAATAAAGGTTAATAATCCCCAAGTGTTTCGCTGTTTTGAGAGAGGGCAATCTCTAATTGTTCATCATTTGGAGCTTTACCATGCCAGGCATGTGTTTTCATCATAAAGTCAACTCCATTTCCCATTTCAGTTTTCATTAAAATACATATAGGTTTTTCATTACCTGAAAGATTTTTAGCTTCTTTCAAAATCGAAATGATTTCTTCAATNTCATTCCCTTTATCTATAAATAATAACTCCCATCCAAAAGCTTTAAATTTTTCTGATAAATTTCCAAGCGAAAGAACTTCATCTGTTGGTCCATCAATTTGTTTTCCGTTTAAATCAACAGTAACTATTAAGTTGTCAATTTTTTTAGCAGAAGCATACATTATTGCTTCCCAGTTTTGTCCCTCCTGTAATTCTCCATCACCAACCAAAACGTATACAATATTAGTGTCTTTATTTAATTTTTTNGAAATAGCAGAACCAATTGCAACAGATAAACCTTGACCTAAGGAACCTGACGAAATTCTTATACCAGGCAAACCNTCATGAGTNGTTGGATGTCCTTGNAATCTGGAATTTATGTGTCTAAAAGTTTTAAGTTCTTCAACAGGNAAAAANCCCTTNCGGGCAAGTGTGCTATATAAAACTGGGGATATATGTCCGTTTGATAAAAAAAATAAATCCTCATTTATTCCATCCATATCGAATTTAGGNTTTATTGACATTATCTCATTGTAAAGAACNACAAAAAACTCAGTACACCCAAGAGATCCACCAGGATGACCAGAATTAACTTTATGGACCATTCTTAAGATATCTCTTCTNACCTGTAAAACAGTTTCTTTAAGTATTTCTATTTTATTCATTATTTATAGAATATTTTTTCAAATGTAAATCATTGTTTAAAGGTTTCAAAGGTTAGAATAAAATTTGTTTAAATTTTAATTCTTTGTTAATTTATTGAAATCCTATAACTAGANGTTTTCAGTTCTTTATCTTTAAGGTTTTATAAAAAATGAATTTCAAACTTTTAAAAAAGGATGTAAAAAGTCGTGCTAGAGCAGGATTAATTAAAACAGATCATGGTGAAATTGAAACTCCAGTTTTTATGCCTGTTGGGACTTCAGCTAGCGTAAAAGGTGTTCANCAAAGGGAACTTCAAAATGANATAAATTCTAATATAATTCTTTCTAATACATATCATCTTTACCTTCGTCCAGGAACTAAAATANTAAACAAAGCAGGCGGTATTCATAAATTNATGAATTGGAATAGACCAATATTGACTGATTCNGGAGGATATCAAGTATATTCATTGTCATCAAAAAGTAAAATNAGTGAAGACGGTGTTAAATTTCAGTCTCANATTGATGGATCTTATCATTTTTTTACTCCTGAAAAAGTCATTGAAATTCAAAGAGAAATTGGTGCAGATATTATAATGGCTTTTGATGAATGTACACCTTATCCGTGTGATTACAGATATGCTAANAATTCAATGCAATTAACTCATAGGTGGTTAGATAGGTGCATTTTAAAAGAAAAAAATACTCCTTTTTTATATGATTTTAATCAAACTTTATTTCCAATTGTTCAAGGTAGTACTTACAAAGATTTAAGAATTGAATCAGCTGAATATATTTGTTCTAAAAATATGAAAGGAAATGCAATTGGTGGTTTATCTGTTGGAGAACCCCACGAAGAAATGTATTCTATGACTGAAGTGGTTTGTTCTATATTACCTGAGGAAAAACCTCGGTACTTAATGGGAGTTGGGACTCCAATTAATTTATTAGAAAATATTTCCTTGGGTGTTGATATGTTTGATTGTGTTATTCCAACTAGAAATGCTAGAAATGGGATGCTTTTCACTTCAGAGGGAATCATTAATATAAAAAATAAAAAATGGGAGTCAGATTTTTCTCCAATTGATAAAGATTCTAATACTTTTGTTGATAATTATTATTCTAAATCATATTTAAGACATTTATTTAGTGTAAATGAAATTCTTGGAAAACAAATAGCTACAATTCATAATCTTGGATTTTACAGGAGATTAGTTCAAGATGCTAGGAAAAAAATTATTTCTGGAAATTTTATTGAATGGAAAGAAAAAAAAGTAAAAAAAATGAGTAATAGAATATAATAGATGAAGAAAATTGATTTATACATAATTAAGAGATATTTGACAACTTTTTTTGTAATGCTTTTATTGTTTATACCAATTGGTATTATGGTTGATATTGCTGAAAAGGTTGACAAATTTAAAGAAAATGAAGTTCCACTTTCAGAAATTATTTCTTATTATGTTGACTTCACATGGTATTTCGGAAACTTATTATTCCCTATTTTTTTATTTTTAGCAGTAATCTGGTTTACTTCTAAATTAGCAAATAATACTGAGATTATTGCTATTTTGAGTAGTGGTATTTCTTTTACAAGATTTTTGAGGCCATATTTAGTATCTGCACTTATAATTGCTGTATTTTCATTTTTCTCAGGTATGTATATTGTTCCTAGTTCTAATAAAAGTTATAATGAATTTCAGTTCAAGCATTTAAATAAAAAAAAGGATGATAGAAAAAAAAATAATTTATATAAACAAATTAATGATAATGAATTTATTTATGTTAGTAATTACGACCCTATNAGATTAAGAGGNTTAAATTTTACNTTAGAGCATTTTGAAAAAAATAAATTGAAATTTAAAATTTTTGCTGAATCTATAAGATGGGTTGAAAATGATTCTTTTTTTCGATTAATTAATTATAAAAGAAGATCATTTTCATCTGATAATGAAAATTATTTAGTTCAAAATCGAAAAGATACTTTATTTGATTTTGAGATTTCTGATCTTTCTCCTTTAAATTATAAAGCTGAAACTTTAAACTTTAAAGATTTAAATGATTTTATTGATTCTGAAATTAAAAGTGGTTCTACATTAATTAATACTCATTTACTTGTAAGACATAAAAGGTGGAGTTTACCACTTTCCGCATTTATTCTTACTATTATTGGAGTATCAGTTGCTTCTTTTAAACGAAGAGGAGGTATGGGGCTAAATCTCGCATTTGGAATAACTCTTGGATTTATTTTTATATTTTTTGATAAAATTTTTGGGGTATTAGTTACAAAATCGACTTTATCACCCCTTATTGGAGCTTGGTTTCCAATTTTTCTTTTTGGGGTTTTAGCAATTTTTTTAATTAATTATGCCAAAAGATAAAACTAAGAGTATAATTAATCTTCATTTAGTTATTTTTATCTGGGGATTTACTTCAATTCTTGGCCGTTTAATTTCTATTGATTCTTTTTCAATCGTTTGGTATAGAATGTTTTTAGCCTCTGCATTTATTTTTTTATATTTTATTTTATTGAAAAAAAATATTTTCAATGTAAANATGAAGAGTTTATTTTATTTTTNTTTGGGAGGACTTCTTATTTCAATTCATTGGTTATTATTATTTCATTCTATAAAGGTTTCATCAGTTTCAATTGCTGTTTCAATGTTATCCACTGGTGCTATTATGATGTCAGTAATAGAACCATTAATCAAAAAAAAAGAAAATATTATATTATCAATTATTTTTGGGGATATTGGTTTCTCTAGGAGTTTTTATAATTTTTTTTTCAGAAAAAGACTCTTTNAATGGTATTGTTTANGGNCTNTTTGCTGCATTATTNTCAGTTTTTTTTACCATATTAAATAAAAAGTTGGTAAATAATTACAATCCAAATACAATTACTTTTTATGAAATATTTTCTGGTTTCATTTTTTTGACTTTTTGTTCNATTTTTTTCAATAAATTTTCAATTGATTTTTTTAATTTAAACTTAGATGANTTTATNTGGTTANTTATTTTGAGNTCAATTTGTACAGCNTTTGCTTTTACTTATTCTGTTAAAATAATGAAACATATTTCTCCATANACNTTTATGATTAGNATTAATTTGGAGCCTGTTTATGCTATTGGGCTTTCAATTATAATTTTTAAAGAGAAAGAGTTATTAAGTTTAAATTTTTACATTGGTGTTTTAATAATAATTATTTCAGTTTTTATAAATGGTTTTTTAAAATTCAATCAAAACCAAAAATAATTTTTATTTATCAGAAAATATTTAAATTTGTTATAATCTTTTTTTATGGAGTATTTAGAATTTGAGAATCCGGTTAAAGAAATTATTGAGCAAATTGAAAAATGTAAATTAATTGGTAATGAAAGCGAAATTGATATTTCTGATACTCAAAAAAAATTAGAGTTAAAACTTAAGGAAACAAAAAAATCCATTTACAGTAATTTGACTGCATGGCAAAGAGTCCAACTTTCTAGGCATCCATCTCGTCCTTATACATTAGACTATATAAATGGGATTTGTGGTGATTCATTTCTTGAACTTCATGGAGATAGAAATTTTAAAGACGATAAAGCAATGATCGGGGGCTTGGGTAAAATTAATAGTCAATCATTTATGATAATTGGAACTCAAAAAGGGTATAATACTAATACTAGGAAATATAGAAATTTTGGTATGTCTAATCCTGAGGGTTACAGGAAAGCCTTAAGATTAATGAAATCTGCAGAGAAGTTTAATCTACCTATTTTAAGTCTTATTGATACTCCAGGTGCTTTCCCTGGTATTGAGGGAGAGGAAAGAGGTCAAGGGGAGGCTATTGCGAGAAATATTTTTGAAATGCTATCCATTAAAGTACCAATAATTGTAGTTATAATTGGAGAGGGAGCATCCGGAGGAGCATTAGGTATTGGAGTAGGTGATTCAGTCTTTATGCTCGAAAACACTTGGTATTCAGTAATATCTCCTGAGTCATGTTCTTCAATATTGTGGAGAAGCTGGGAGCACAAGGAAATCGCAGCAGAGGCTTTAAAATTGACTGCTAAGGATATGAAGAAAGCAAAGTTAATTGATAAAATAATTAATGAACCAATTGGAGGAGCACATTTTGATAGGCCAACTATTTTTAAATCAGTTAAAGAAGAGGTTTATAAAACTTTTATAAGCCTAGATAAGCTAAATTCTAAAGATTTGATAAACTCAAGAAGAGAAAAATTTAATACTATGGGAATCTTTGATTCTTAATTTTANATTATTAACAATTTTTTTTTTTTATAAACTTTTAATTGTTCAAATTTCATTAAAAGATTAAACATTTTAACTCGTTTATTAATTATTGATTAGTTANTTTCGATANATGGAAACAAGTAAATCATTCTCCTCTACCGGAATATCNAAAGGNAATTTAATNAATCTTGAGTCTGGAAGAATACCGCCNCAGGCAATNGANCTTGAAGAAGCTGTAATTGGAGCAATGTTAATTGATAAAAAAGGTGTTGACGAAGTAATTGACATACTTACTCCAGAGGTTTTTTATAAAGAATCAAATAAACATATTTTTGAATGTATTCATTCACTTTTTGAAGAGTCTGAACCAATTGATTTGTTAACAGTTTCATCCAAACTAAGAAAGAANGGACTTNTAGAAAAAATAGGCGGAGATTTTTATCTTGTTCAATTATCCAAAAAAGTTTCTACTTCTGCTCATATAGAGTTTCATGCTCGNATAATCCAGCAAAAATTTATTCAAAGGAGTTTGATAAAAATTTCTAANGAAATTATTAATGATTCATTTAAGGAGTCTATTGATGTATTTGATTTNCTTGACGAAGCCGAATCAAAGTTATATGATATTACCCAAGGGAATATAAAAAAATCAGCAGTTACTGCTCAAAACTTAGTTATTCAAGCTAAAAATAGAATAGAAGAAATTGCTAAAAAGGATGGATTAAGTGGAATTGCTACNGGGTTTGATAAAGTTGATAAGTTAACTTCTGGTTGGCAACCAAGTGANCTAATAATTATTGCTGCNAGACCNGGAATGGGTAAAACNGCNCTTACATTGTCAATGGCAAGAAACATTTCTGTTATTAAAAATATTCCNGTAGCTTTTTTTTCCCTTGANATGTCATCANTACAATTAATTACNAGATTGATTTCTTCAGAGACTGGCTTATCATCAGAAAAATTAAGAACTGGTAAGCTAGAAAGTCATGAATGGGAGCAATTAAATGTTAAAGTTAGCTCATTAGAAAAAGCACCTCTTTTTATCGATGACACTCCCTCTTTATCTATTTTTGATCTTAGAGCAAAAGCAAGAAGGTTATCTTCACAACACAAAATAAAACTAATAATTGTTGATTATTTACAATTAATGACTACTGGAACTTCTAATAAGACAGGAAACAGAGAACAGGAAATATCAACTATTTCAAGAAATTTAAAATCTCTTGCTAAAGAACTCAATATTCCAATAATNGCTCTTTCTCAACTTTCGAGAGCAGTTGAAACAAGAGGTGGTTCAAANCGTCCAATATTATCTGATTTAAGNGAGTCTGGNGCAATTGAGCAAGATGCTGATATAGTTTCTTTTATTTTTAGACCTGAATATTATGGAATGGATTATTGGGATGATGATGAAAATTCATCAGCTGAGGGTCAAGCTGAATTTATAATTTCTAAGCATAGAAATGGAAGTTTAGGTAATATTAAACTTAAATTTATAGCTAGTTTAGGTAAGTTTGAAAATATNCAAAANTCAGATTCTCCNTTTGAATTTCATTCAAAAATGAATCCNAAACGACTTCCATATGCTGATAATGATTCTAATGATAATTTTGAGGACAGTAAAGAAAACGATTTCCCTTTTTAATTAATACGACATTATTAACATTAACGAACTTGTTCAACTAATTCCTTGAATGCTTTAGGTTCATTCATTGCTAAATCTGCTAATATTTTTCTATTTAAAAGGATTCCTTTGTTGTTTAATTTATTCATCAGAATACTATATGAAATACCATGAAGTCTTGAACCAGCATTAATTCTTGAAATCCATAATGATCTAAAAGTCCTTTTTTTAACTTTTCTGTCTCTGTAAGAATATAACATTGCCTTTTCAACTGCATTTTTAGCAATGGTCCATACATTTTTTCTTCTTCCGAAATAACCTTTAGCAAGTTTAAGTATCTTTTTTCTTCTATTTCTTGAGGCGACTGAGTTAAGAGATCTAGGCATAATTTTATCGTATTTATTTATATAAAAAAGTATATTTTAAAAAAATATTCAAAATATAAACTTATTTTAGTCTTAATTGTTCTTTAATGTTTTTTGAGTCACTTTCATGAACTAATGTAGAATGAGTTAGTTTCAGTTTTCTTTTTTTTGATTTTTTAGTAAGAATATGACTTTTAAAAGCATGTTTTCTTTTAATTTTTCCAGAACCAGTTATTTTGAATCTTTTTTTGGCACTAGACTTGGTTTTCATCTTTGGCATATTACTGTTTTTTCGTTATTTTTTTAGGTGTAATAAACATTATCATTCTTTTTCCTTCTAATTGTGGTAACTGTTCAACTTTACCAATTTTTTCAAGATCTTGAGCTAATCTTAACAATAAAATCTGCCCTTGTTCTTTAAATATTATTGACCTTCCTTTAAAAAAAACAAAGGCTTTTAACTTTGCTCCTTCTTTTAAAAATTTTTCAGCATGTTTTTTTTTAAACTCATAATCATGTTCATCTGTATTTGGCCCAAATCTAATTTCTTTTACAATAACTTTTGTGGCCTTTGATTTTAATGATTTCTCTCTCTTTTTTTGTTCATATAAAAATTTCTTATAATTTAAAATTTTGCAAACAGGNGGANNNGCATTAGGAGAAATCTCTACAAGATCTAATTCTTGTTCTTCAGATAATTTAATGCCTTCGAANAAACTGTAAACACCAATTTTAACATTTGGNCCCACAAGTCTTATNTCTTNAGCAGTTATNTAATTATTAATCTTGTGNGGATTAACCTTTATNACTCTTCCTGGTCTATTTGATCTTTTTCTTCTTATTGCTATGACTTTCTAATTTTAATTATTTTCAAATTTAGAGATACTTTCTGAAATATCAATGTTTAATTTTTTAATAAATTCATCAGTAGAAAAATCTCCTAAAACTCCTGACTTGTGTTTTCTTACTGAAATTGTATTTTTATNTACTTCATTNTCNCCGATTATTAACATAAAAGGGTGTTTTTTTAATTCAGCTTCTCTAATTTTTTTACCTATTGTTTCATCTCTTGAATCAAGCTGCGCGCGAATTTCGTTATTTTCTAATGAATTAAAAACTTTTTCAGCGTAATTTTCACATTTTTTACTTACAGTTAATATTATAGCTTGAATTGGAATCAGCCATAAAGGGAAATTTCCTCCTGTATGCTCTANTAGAATAGCAACAAAACGTTCCAAGCTTCCAAAGGGGGCNCTATGAATCATAACTGGTTGGTGATTTTTATTATCCTTACCCTTATATTTCAATTCAAATCTATNAGGNAGTGTATAATCAACTTGAATAGTGCCTAATTGCCAATTTCTTCCAAGAGCATCTTTAACCATGAAATCTAATTTCGGNCCATAAAATGCAGCTTCACCATATTCAATTTTATAATCAAGTTTNTTTTCTTCAACAGCNTTTAAAATNGCTNACTCAGCTAGTTTCCAATTCTTTTCAGATCCAATATATTTTTCAGGATTATTATTATCTCTAAATGANACTTGAGTATTAAAATTNTTGAATCCTAGGGTTTTAAAAACATATAAAACCAANTCTATAACTTTTTTAAATTCATCATTTAATTGACTTGGTAAACAGAAAATGTGAGCATCATCTTGAGTAAAACCCCTNACCCTNGTTAATCCNANGAGCTCNCCACTNTTCTCATATCTGTATACGGTTCCAAATTCAGCATAACGAACTGGTAGATCTTTGTAGCTCCACTGGAAAAAATTAAATATTTCACAATGATGAGGACAATTCATTGGTTTTAATAAAAATGTTTCACCATCGGAGGGAGTTTCAATTGGTTTAAAACTGTCAGCACCATATTTTTGATAATGACCCGATGTTATATATAAATCCTTATTTCCAATGTGAGGTGTAATAACTTGTTTATATCCTGCTTTTTTTTGAGCTTTTTTGAGGAAATTCTCTAATCTTTCTCTTAATTCAGCTCCTTTAGGTAGCCATAAAGGTAATCCTTGTCCAACTTTTTCTGAAAATGTAAATAATTCTAATTCTTTTCCAAGTTTCCTGTGATCCCTTTCCTTAGCCTTATTTAGTAATTCCAAATAATTAGTTAATTCTTTTTGTTTTGGAAATGAAATACCATAAATCCTAGTTAGTTGTTTTTTATTTTGATCACCTCTCCAATATGCTCCTGCAATATTTAATAATTTTACTGCTTTTATGAAGCTAGTATTTGGGATATGTCCTCCTTTACATAAATCTGTAAAATCCGAATGGTCACAAAAAGTAATTTCTCCATCATTAAGACTCTCAATTAATTCAATTTTATATTGATTATTGATTAATTTATAATAATTTAAGGCATCCTTTTTTGATGATGATCTCATTTTAAAAATTGATTTTTCTCTTGCAAATATTATAAATTGTTGCTCTAATAATTTTAAATCATTTTCATTGATACTTTTACCTCCAAAATCAACATCATAATAAAAACCATTTTCTATAGCTGGACCAATAGTTAGTTTAGCAGAAGGATAAAGTTTTATTATAGATTGAGCTAAAATATGTGCTGAAGAATGCCAAAATGCTTTTTTACCAATTTCATCATTCCATGTATATAAAATTAGATTTCCATTTTTGTTTATTATTGTAGATGTTTCAATTATTTGGTTATTAAATTTTGCAGATAGAACATTCCTTGCAAGTCCCTCACTAATTTCTTTAGCTATATCGTAAACTGATATACCTTTAGAAAATTTTTTTATATTTCCGTCAGGTAAAGTTATTTCAATCATACTAGGATTATTTGTTTGCAAATATAGTAGGTTGTATGAAGTAGAACAACATAATTAAATTTTATCTATTTTTTTTCCTTTCACCAAGTAATGAAATCAATATATTCTTAATACCATTAAATCCGAAAAATATTGAGGAGGCCATTAGAGCTAACGATAATATAAATACATACCAGAAAAAAGGATGGGTTGAATTTTTAAAGGCTTGAAAACATAATATTGGACCTGAAAAACCAAAAAATATGGACCAAACAAGATTTTTTATCCCTTTACTAAATCTAACTCTATTCATTTAAATTCCAATTATTTATTGACAATCTGACACTATTGTTTTTTTTTAGTAAACTTTCTGCAGTAATGTCATCAATTTTTAATATATTTTTAAGAATATTGATTGCTCTTTTTTTAAGTTTATTGTTGGTTAATTGAATATCAATCATTTTATTTCCCTTAATATGACCCAACTTTATCATAGTAGCTGAAGATATCATATTTAATATCATTTTTTGAGCTGTTCCTGATTTCATTCTTGAACTTCCAGTAATGAATTCAGGGCCAAGAATAATTTCTATAGGTATGTCTGAAGTTTTAGTTATTGGACTTGATGGATTTGAAGTAATACATACAGTATATATTCCATTGATTTTACATTTTTTTAAAGCATTAATCACATAAGGTGTAGTCCCAGATGAAGCAATTCCAATTATTATATCTTTATCAGAAATTTTATGTTTTTTTAAATCTTTCCACCCTTGATTTAAATCATCTTCGGCATTTTCAATACTCTTTTTAATAGCCAAATCTCCACCCGCTATTACACCAATAACTGTATTAGGGTCTGTNCCAAACGTTGGAGGACATTCTGATGCATCAAGTATACCAANCCTTCCACTTGTTCCAGCACCTATATAAAAAAGTCTTCCTCCTTCATTTATCTTTTTAACTATTATTTCAACAGTTTCTTTAATTTTTGGTATTACTTTTCTTATAGCGATGCTAACTTTTTTGTCTTCATTATTAATTTTTTGTAATAATTCAGAGGTACTCATTTTTTCTAAATTATCATAAAGAGATTCAGATTCTGTTATATTCGTATAATCCATTATAATGGTTAATTTAGAAAAAAATATTTTAAATATAAATTACTATAGATGTTTTACTTGAGGGAAGAATCTAAATTTACTTTTAAAACATTTAAAAAATCCTGGGTATTTAAATAATTTTCTGAATTTAATTTTGTTCCATGGATTAAAACAGCTAGATCTTTTGTCATATTTCCTTTTTCAACAGCTTGAATACAAACTTTTTCAAGAGTATTACAAAAATTTATAAGTTCATTGTTATTATCTAATTTACCCCTATGTTCAAGGCCTCTTGTCCAAGCAAAAATAGAAGCAATAGGATTTGTTGAGGTTTGATTTCCTTTTTGATGTTCTCTAAAATGCCTTGTAACTGTCCCATGGGCAGCTTCAGCCTCCATTGTTAAACCNTCAGGAGTGACAAGGGTTGAAGTCATTAGTCCTAATGATCCAAAACCTTGAGCTACAGTATCAGATTGAACATCTCCATCATAGTTTTTACAAGCCCAAACAAATCCTCCATTCCATTTCATTGCAGCAGCAACCATGTCATCAATTAGTCTATGTTCATATGTTATTTTTTTTGATTTAAATTTTTCTTCAAATTCATTTTCAAAAACNTCTTGAAATATATCTTTAAACCTACCATCNTATGCCTTAAGAATAGTNTTTTTTGTNGATAAATAAAGAGGCCATTNTTTATCTAATGCTCTATTCATACATGAACGAGCAAATCCGTATATTGATGAATCAATATTATACATACCCATAGCAACTCCATCTTCTTGAAAATTATATATTTCCCAAGACTTTGACTTTTCACCATTCTCTGGGGTAAAGGTCATTGTAAGTTTTCCTTTTCCATGAGTTACTATGTCAGTTGCTTTATATTGATCTCCAAAAGCATGTCTTCCTATACAAATTGGTTTTGTCCAGCCTTGAACATAACGAGGAACATTTTTCATGATGATTGGTTCCCTAAATACAGTTCCTCCAACAATATTTCTGATTGTCCCATTGGGTGATCTCCACATTTTTTTCAGTGTATATTCTTTAACTCTTTCCTCATCTGGGGTAATAGTTGCACATTTTATTCCAACATTAAATTTTTTAATTGCATTTGCGGCATCTACTGTTACTTGGTCATCTGTGAAATCTCTATTTTTAATTCCTAAATCATAATATTTAATATCTAGATCAATATATGGGAGTATTAGTTGTTCTTTAATAAATTTCCATATTATTCTTGTCATTTCATCACCATCTAATTCAACAATAGGATTTGAAACTTTTATTTTGGACATAACTTAGAAATATTTTAAATTTTAAAATAAAAAAGCATAAAAAATATATACGATAATAAAATTTGAGATTATAATTCCTTAATTCTAGCTTTTTTACCTCTTAACTCTCTGAAATAAAAAATCCTTGAACGTCTTACTTTACCTTTTTTATTAATTTCAATTTTTTTAAGTCCAGGTAAATTAAATGGAAAAATTCGTTCAACCCCAATGGTCCCNGACATTTTTCTAATTGTAAATGTCTTGGTTAATCCTTGGCCTTTGACCTGTATGACAACTCCTTTAAAAAATTGAGTTCTAACTTTTTCACCTTCTCTGATTTCGTAGAAAACAGTAATGGTATCACCAGTTGAAAATTCAGGAAATTCTTTTTTTTCAATAAATTTATCTTCTACAAGACTAATAAAGTCTTTCATAATTTCATTATTTATAAAGGTTGACTTGAAATAAATCAATGCATTAAAGATGCAAAATTATAATTTATTTTATATTGTACAAGTTCTTAACCATTCAATTTTTAAAGATGTTAATTATTAGTATACTAATCATTTAATAAATCAGGTCTTATTTTTGTAGTTATTTCAATTGATTTATTTTCTCTCCATTTTTCAATCTGATTTTTATTTCCATTTAAAAGTACTTCAGGAACTCTCCAGGATTTAAAAATTGATGGTCTTGTGTATATTGGGGGTGAGATTAGGTTGTCTTGGAAACTATCAGTTAACGCAGAGGATTCGTCACCTAAAACTCCTGGTATTAATCTAATAATACAGTCACAAAAAACAGCTGCAGCTAATTCCCCTCCTGACAAAACATAGTTACCAATAGANACCTCCTTNGTTATTAAATGATCTCTAACTCTTTGGTCAATTCCTTTATAATGACCACATAAAACGATAATATTTTTTTTAATTGATAAAAAATTAGCAGTTTTTTGATTTAAAATTTCAGCATCAGGTGTTAGATAAATTATTTCATCATAAATTCTTTTAGACTTTAAATTCTCAATACACTCATAAATAGGTTCAACCATTAATACCATACCTGAACCACCTCCATATGGATAATCATCAACTTGTTTATTTTTTTTCTTTGAATATTCTCTTATGTTGTGAAAGAAAATTTTGACTTTTTCTTTTTTTTTAGCTCTACTCAATATTGAGGATTTAAATGTTTTAGACAAATCCTTTGGTAATAAAGTTAAAATATCAATTCTCATCATTTTTGATTAATTCATCTAAATAAAACTCTTTCTCTATCACCATTTTCAGTTAATATTGTTATAGACTTAATATACTCTTTGTTCAAGAAATTTAGAGATTTGGTGTTTTCAATTTCATTTCCATTTATTTTTAAAACTATTGTCCCTTCATCAATGGGATAAATTGAATTTTCAGAGTTAATAATTTTGACTCCGTTTTCAATTTCTAATTTTGAAATTTCAGACTNAGAAAGGTTCTTAAATTTTAAACCTTGGAATTCAGCAAATTGTAACTTGTTTAAAATTACATTAACATTTTTAGTTAGCCCATCTCGAATGTAATATACCTCTACAATATCATTAGGATTTTTAGTTCCTAAGTAGCCAGTCAAATCTGAAAAAGAATTAATTTTTACATTATCTACTTTAATAATTATATCTCCTTTTTTTAAGCCAGCTTTTTGAGCACCCATACCTTCTTCAATATCAGCAATATAAAAACCTTCAGTTTCTTCTATCTTAAGAAAATCAGAATATTGATTATTTAATGATCTTCCAGAAACCCCCAATAATCCTTTTTGTACATCCCCAAATTCTAGAATATCTTCAAAAATTTTTCTTGCAATGTTACTTGGTACTGCAAATGAATACCCTACAAAACCTCCTGACATAGAAGTAATAGCAGTATTGATTCCAATCAACTCACCTCTAGTATTTACAAGAGCTCCACCACTATTACCCATATTCACAGCAGCATCGGTTTGAATAAAAGATTGACTTTTTCTGTCATTTTCATTTAAATCTCTTGACTTAGCACTTATTATTCCTGCAGTAACAGTAGATGTTAGGTTAAATGGATTACCAACTGCTAATACCCATTCGCCTATTTTTGTATTTTCAGAATTTCCGAAAAACAAGTAAGGAAGTTTTTCTTTTGAGTTGATTTTTAAAACCGCAATGTCTGTTGATTGGTCAGTTCCAATTAATTTTGCCTCGAATACTTTATTATTATTTGTTGTGACTTCAATTTTGGTTGCATTTTCTATAACATGATTATTAGTAATAATATAGCCATCAGGTGAGATAATCACACCTGAACCAGTTCCTATTCTATTTTCTGGAGCTTGCCTATTGAAAAAGAAATCAAGAGCTGAATAGCCCCCTTTATTAGATGACGTATTTTTAACATGAACTACTGCATTAATACTTTTAGATGCTGCTTCAATAAAATCAGTTGGTGGAGTTGCTGACTTAACTCCTGGGTCGAAAGTGTAAATAGAGGGAATAACATTAATAGCTGAATCTGTTGAGGATATATTTTTTTTTGATAAAAATTCATCATAAAAAAACAAACTAAAAGCAGAACTTAAAATTGCAACTAAGGATATGGTTATAAATCTTTTCATCATTATTTTTTTTATTTCTTTCAAAATTAATACAAACTTAATTTTATTTTATTTCTTTAACTTCATTTTAACATATATTAAAGTGCATAAATAATTACTAAATTTGAATTATGGAGGTTAATTTTAAAAAATATAGTGGAACAGGCAATGACTTTATTATAATAGATAATAGAAATTTTGTTTTTTCATCAATGGCAAAAGAGTCTATTGAAAAATTATGTAATAGAAATTTTGGAATTGGTGCTGATGGCCTAATACTAATTGAAAACTCAAAAAAAGCCGAATTTAAAATGGTTTTTTATAATTCTGACGGTAATTTAGGTTCTTTTTGTGGAAATGGATCAAGATGTGCAGTTTCATTCTATAAGTCATTAAAGGGGATAGATAAAAAAGTTATTTTTGAGGCATATGACGGTCTACATATAGCTGAATTTATAGAAAATAAAATTTCAATTAGAATGTCTNATGTTTTAGATGTTAAAATTTTTGATAATCATATTTTTATTGATACCGGATCACCACACCATATAGTTTTAGTTGATGATTTAAATTCTATAAATGTTAATAAGCTTGGTTCAAAAATTTCAAATGGACCTCCATATTTTGAAAAAGGCACGAATGTTAATTTTGTTAAAATAAAATCAGAAAATGAATTTAATATTAGGACATATGAAAGAGGTGTTGAATCTGAGACACTTTCTTGTGGTACTGGAGCAACTGCTGTTGCTTTAGCAATGTTTCAAAAAAGAATAGCTAAAAAAGGAATTATTAAAATTAATACTAAAGGAGGTGAATTATTGGTTAATTTTAAAAACGACAATAAAAAATTTAACGAAATTTATTTGATTGGCCCCGCTGATCATATATTCTCAGGCAAAATAAAAATATAAAAATTATAAAATTGAAAGTAAAATTTCGTGCTTTAGAAATGGATGATCTTCAATGGTTATATCTAATTGAAAATGATGAANGTCTATGGAAATACTCAAATACNATTGTTCCATTTTCAAANGAAATATTAACTAAATATATATTAAATTCTAATAGAGATATTTTTGATGTAAAGCAGTTAAGAATGGTGGTTTATTCTANAGAAGTTAGTAGGATTGGTTTAATTGATCTTTATGATTTTAGTCCGGAAAANAAAAGATTAGCATTAGGTATAATAATTGATGAAAAGTATAGAAATATCGGCGTAGCTAAAAATGCATTATCTCTTATNGAAAAATGGATAAAAANCAGNTTAGATATTCATCAAATTTATGTAAATATTGGTGAAGANAATTTAATATCTATTAAANTATTTAAATCCNTNGGTTATAATAAGATTGGTTTAAAAAAAGATTGGAATTTTTATAATAATAAGTTTAATAGTGAATTTACTTTTCAAAAGATTTTAAATGATTAAAAAAAAATATTTTTACTTTTTAATAATCTTTTTGTTATGTTTTTCAATTACACTATTTTTTTATCTTACTATTAATCAAAAAAATACTGCTTTTAATGAAAAAGAAATTGATTTCTATATACCTAATAATTTTTCTTTTGAAGAAGTAGTTAATTCATTAAGNCCTTTTTTAATATCCTCTAAAACTTTTATTTTTGTTTCAAACTTAAAAGGCTACTCATCTAGAATAAAACATGGAAAATATAAAATAAAAAAAGGATCAAGTAATAATCAAATAATCAATATTTTAAGATCTAAAAGTTTACCAATAAAACTAACTTTTAATAATCAAGAAACATTGGAGGATTTAGCTGGACGAATATCAATTCAAATCGAATCAGATAGTTTAAGCTTAATTAAAACATTTAGGGATACAGTTTTTTTAAAAAAAAATAACTTTAATTTTAAAAATGCAATTTCAATGTATATCCCAAATTCTTATGAATTTTATTGGAATACTACTGCAGGCGAATTTCGAAATAGAATGTTTATTGAATATAAAAAGTTTTGGAATAAATCTAGAGTAAAAAAAGCCAATCTAATTAACTTATCTAAACTCCAAATTTCAACTTTAGCTTCAATAGTACAAAAGGAAGCTAACACAAGTGATGAAAAAAAAAAAATTGCTGGAGTTTACTTAAATAGAATAAAAAGAAACATGAAACTTCAAGCTGACCCAACAGTAGTTTATTCTATTAAACTTGAAAATCAAGATTTTGATACGATAATTAGAAGAGTTTTATTTAGAGATTTAAGAATTAATTCAAAATATAACACATATAAATATAATGGTCTTCCTCCAGGACCAATTTCTATGCCTGATATTTCCTCAATTGAAGCAGTTCTTAATTATACAAAACATAACTATTTATATTTTGTNGCAAACCCNGAAAAACCTGGATTTCATAATTTTTCTAATAAGCTCAGTACTCACAATTTTTATAGAAATAAATACATTAAATGGTTAAATAATAAAAAGCTATATAGGTAACTCAGACTGAATTATAAATACAGATGGTTTTTTATGGAAATTTATTTTTTTATTTTTCCACTTTGCAATAGTTGTAGTTAATATATTTTCTGAAGGCATATTTATATCTATAGCAACGCAAAGTTTTGTATGAGTTTTTAGCTTATTAATACAAGTATTAAATAATCTCATATTTCGGTATGGNGTTTCAATAAAAATTTGACTTTGATTATTATCAAGTGATTTTTTTTCAAGCTCATTTAGTTTTTTTTCAAGCTCATTGATTTTGACTGGAAGATATCCATTAAAAGCAAAATTTTGTCCATTTAAACCTGAACTCATCATTGCTAAAAGAATTGAAGAGGGGCCAATAATTGGAATTACTTTAATTTTATTTTCATGTGCAATGTTTACAATCTCAGATCCAGGGTCTGCAATGCATGGACACCCAGCATCACTTAATAATCCAATATCAAATCCATTTTTACAAGGATTAAGATAATTTTTATATTCAATATTTTTTATTGATTTATTTATAATTTTTATTTTTAGATTCTCTTGACTTTTTTTTGGAGTTTGATTTTTTATAAATCTTCTTAATCCTTTTTCGCTTTCAGCTATAAAATATTTAAGATTATCGATTTTATTTATTAATTCTAGTGGAATTGAATAACTGGAATTTTTTCCAAGTGGAGTAGGAATTAAATATAGCTCACCTCTATTTTCTTTATTCATTTTATAAAAAAAAGGTTATTGGTTGAACATAAAAAGGCTAGAGAGTAAGTTTTTGATTTAAATCTTCAACATATTTTCTAAACTGCTTGTCAGTGAAGGTGAGATTATCAACAGTTTTACATGCATGAAGTACTGTTGCATGGTCACGTTTACCAATTTGATTTCCAATACTAGCAAGTGAAGCTTTTGTAAATTTTTTCGCAAAATACATTGCAAGTTGGCGGGCTTGAACAATATGACGCTTTCTTGTTTTAGACTGAAGTGTATCAACATTCATTTGAAAATATTCAGAAACAATTTTTTGAATATAATCAATAGAAACCTCTCGTTTTGTGTTTTTAACAAACTTATCTACTATTTCTTTAGCTAATTCATTAGTTATTTCAACTTTATTGAATGAAGATTGGGCAATCAATGAGATGATTGCACCTTCAAGCTCTCTAATATTAGTCTTAATATTTTTAGCGACATAATCAATAATATTTTCAGGTACTTCAACACCATCTCTAAAAAGCTTATTTTTTAAAATAGACACTCTAGTTTCAAAATTTGGTTGCTGTAATTCAGCTGAAAGTCCCCATTTAAATCTTGAAAGGAGCCTTTGCTCAATATCTTGCATGTCTACTGGTGCTTTATCAGAGGTCAGAATAACTTGCTTACCATTTTGATGAAGATGATTAAAAATATGAAAAAAAACATCTTGTGTTCCAGATTTTCCAGAAAAAAACTGAACATCATCAATAATCAAAATATCAATGATTTGGTAAAAATGAATAAAGTCATTTCTTGTATTTTTTTTAACAGACTCAACATATTGTTGGGTGAATTTTTCAGCAGAGATATACAAAACAGTTTTATCAGGATATTTTTCTTTGATATGGACTCCAATTGCCTGGGCGAGATGAGTCTTACCTAGACCCACATTACCAAAAATTAATAGTGGATTAAACGAAGTTCCACCAGGTTTATTTCCAACAGCAATTCCAGCAGATCTTGCAAGTCTATTAGAATCTCCCTCGAGAAAATTATCAAAATTATAATTTGGATTTAGTTGTGATTCTATTTGTAAATTTCTAATTCCTGGGATAACAAAAGGATTCTTTAATTCAGCGCTTGAAATTGGTCCATCAACATTTTGAGGATTTAAACTAGAATGTTGACTACTTGGAATACTTTCGGTAAAAGGTTGTTTATTTCCATATGTATTTTCCATTTTAATTATATAAACCAACCTAGCTTCTTCACCAAGTTCTTTAATTAAAGAGAGCTTTAGAAGTTTTATATAATGTTCTTCTAACCACTCATAAAAAAATTTACTTGGAACTTGAATACTTAAGACTTTTTCGGAAATTTTAACTGGAACTATTGGCTCGAACCATGTTTTATATGCTTGGGTTCGAATATTGTCTTTAATAAACTTTAAGCAATTACTCCANACTAACTTGGCATCTTTTGGCATTAAAATTGGTATTTATTTGTTTTATTTTGTTTAAAAAGAACCCTTTNAATTATTTACGTAAATATTTAAAAAAAATTTAAAAAAAAAAACTATTTAAGCTATTGATTTTAAACTTTTTTTTTATCAACTTGTAANGGTATAAAATTGTAAGAATTTTTTTTAAATCCTACAAAATTGGAATACTTAACAAAAAAGTTTTTGGTTAGATATTGTGAAACAGATCANATGGGAATAGTTCATCANAGTAACTATTTNAAGTATTTAGAGTTAGCNAGAATNGANTGGATGGAAAAATTAAATATATCATATTCAGAAATTGAATCACATGGTATTATAATGCCTGTAGTTAATGCAAATTTAAATTTTAAATCTCCAGCTTACTTTAATGATCGTCTTCAAATAAAAATAACATTATCAAAACCTCCATCTGCAAAAATTATTTTTAGTTATGAGATACAGAACCAATTTAAAAAGAAAATATGTNTTGCAAATACGACTTTATGTTTCATTGAAAAAAGTTCAATGAAGCCAATTAGATTACCAAAAAGTTTTAATGTGTTTTTGTGAAAAATTAAAAATAGTATTCTATTATATTATTTGTNATTATTTCTTTAGAGGAAAATTTATTTTTGAATATAGGAGATTTTATTCCTGAAAATAATTTTTTTTCAGTTTTTATTTTTCTAACCTCATTAAAAAAGGCTTGTTTTATAAAATAATTTAAAGTTTTCGACCCTCCCTCAATTATAATAGACTGAATTTTTTGTTGATGAAAGAATTTAGTCAATTCACTTTTTAGTGAATCAAAGTTTATTTTAACCCATTTATTTGATTTTTCAATTTTATTAAATTTATTATTGAAAATAATTGTTTTGTATTTATCTTTTAAAATTATTGAGTTTTTAGGCAATCTGTTGTTTGGATCTATTATGNATCTTAANGGAGTCGTTCCTNTATAATNTCTGACTGTNAGCGANGGGTTNTCATCAATAGCAGTTTGAACTCCAATTAGGATCGCTTGNTCTTCTGATCTCCACTTATGAGATCTTTGAATTGAATACTGATTNGAGAGCCAATANGGACNTTTTTTTAGTCTTTTTTTTTGATTTGGNGANATGAAACCATCTTNACTTTCAGCCCATTTTAAAATAATATATGGTTTATTTTTAATATGAAACTCAAAAAANCTTCTATTTAAATAAAAGCATTCTTTTTCCAAAAATCCTACCTTAACTTCACATCCATTTTTTTCTAGGATTTCAATTCCTTTTCCATTAACTTTTTCAGAAAAATCCTTTGTTCCAATAACAATTTTTTTGATTTTGTGACTAATTATAATATCAGTACAGGGACCAGTTTTNCCATAATGACTACATGGTTCTAAATTCACATATAGTGTTGATTTTTTTAATTTAGATTTATCTTTAACATTGTTTATAGCCTCAATTTCAGCATGATTTTCTCCTGCTTTTTTATGCCAACCTTCACCTATAACTTTATCTCTGTAAATTATTACACATCCTACTAATGGATTAGGGTATGTCATTCCTAGACCTTTAGATGCCAATTCAATGCATCTTTTCATATACTTATCAGCTTTTAATAGATTTATTTTCAGTTTATCTTGTTTTGTATATTTTTAAAAATCAGATATTAAAAATACTGAAATAATTTTATTATATTAATAAATAAAGTAGAGTGTTGTATTTTAAAGAAATAAGGGCAAAGTATTTAAATGATCTGAAAAAAATATATACTAATAATGAAATAATAAGATTATTTAATGCTGTNATGATGCATTTCTATAAAATTGAACCTTCATATATTGCTTTATATCCTGATAAAAAATCAACTATAAATCAATCTGATTTATTAATTAATATTCTAAATGATTTAAAAAAAAACAAACCTNTTCAATANATTACTAACTCGGTNTTTTTTTATAAAAATAATTTTTACGTCAATGAATCAGTTTTAATACCAAGACCTGAAACTGAAGAATTAATCCAATGGTTATTAGACAATGAAACTAACTCCTTTTCAGAAAAAAAAATTCTAGATATTGGTTCAGGAAGCGGATGTATACCAATAAGTTTAAAGCTTGAAAAAAAAAAATGGAAGATTAGTTCAATTGATATCTGTGAAAAAGCATTGGAAGTAGCAAAGCAGAATTCTATAAATCTTGATTCAGAAGTTAAATATTTCTGTNGAGATATCATGAAATTAAATAAATGGATTGAGCCAGTTGATATAATTATATCNAATCCNCCNTANCTNTCAAAAAANGAAAAAAAAGATATTAAACCAAATGTTATTGATCATGAACCCTTAATAGCTTTATTTCCTTTAGGTAATGATCCTTTGATTTTCTACAAAAAAATAATAAATTTCTGTAAAAAAAGTTTAAAACCTCGAGGGATTTTGTATTTAGAAATCAATCCTATATTTGTTAACGGTTTGAAATTATTATTTAGCGATAGTGAATTTAAAAATTTAGAAATAAAAAAAGATTTTAACTCCAAAAATAGATTTTTAAGAATTGTCAAAAAGTAACTAATGAGTAAGGATTTTGTCAGAATTAATGAAATCAAAAAACTATTGCATAATTATAATTATGAGTATTATGTCAATAGTAATAGTTTAGTTTCTGATTATGAATTTGATTTATTACTTAGAGAACTCCAGTTTTTGGAAAAAAAATATCCAGAAATCGATGACCCAAATTCGCCAACAAAGAGAGTAGGTAGTGATATTACTTCCAAATTTATAACATATTCTCATGACGAAAAAATGTATTCACTTGACAATACTTATTCATTTGAAGAAATTTCGGATTGGGTTAAAAGAATTAAAAAAATAATTAACANTGAGGAAATTGAATATTCATGCGAATTAAAGTATGATGGAGCTTCAATTAATATAACCTANGAAAAGGGAGAATTAATTAGGGCTGTGACAAGAGGAGACGGTTTAATGGGTGATGATGTTACTAGAAACATAAAAACAATTAAAAATATCCCATTAAAACTTAAAGGAGATTTTCCATCTAAATTTGACATAAGAGGAGAAATAATAATTCCATTAGATGGATTTAAAAAAATGAATAAAGAAAAGGAGGATAATGGAGAACAAATATTCATGAATCCAAGAAATACTGCTTCTGGCTCAATTAAACTTCAGGATAGTAAAGAAGTCTCAAAAAGACCTTTAATGGCATTTATGTATGGGATTTCAATGAAGGAAAATAATTTTGATAATCATTATGATTTTTTAGAAAAAGCAAGAAAATGGGGGTTTAAAGTCCCTGAATTTGCAATTAAATCATATTCGATTGATGATGTTTTTGACTTTTTGGATTATTGGAAATTAAAAAGGAATGATCTTAATTTTGAAATTGATGGAGTAGTTATAAAAACCAATAGTTTTTCACATCAAAAACAACTTGGCTTTACATCAAAATCTCCTAGATGGGCAATTGCATATAAATTTAAAGCTGAACAATCAGAAACTTTATTTAAATCAATTAGTTATCAGGTTGGAAGAACTGGTGCAATAACTCCCGTGGCTAATTTAGAACCTGTATTATTATCTGGTTCAATTGTTAAAAGAGCATCGTTGCATAATGCTGACCAAATTGAAAAGCTTAAATTAAGAATTGGAGATAAAGTTTATGTTGAAAAAGGGGGAGAGATTATTCCAAAAATAACAGGAGTCATTAAAAAAAATAGACCTGAAATTTTAAAGCAAATTAATTTTATTGAAAACTGTCCTGAATGTAATTCAAAATTGACTAGACTTGAAGGTGAGGCTCAGCATTATTGTTTGAATTCTATGAATTGTGATCCACAAATTATTGGAAGAATTCAACATTTCATTGGAAGAAATGCAATGAATATTGAAGGTTTAGGAATGGAAACAATCACATTGATATATAAACACGGATTAATAAATAATATAGGAGATCTTTACTCCTTGAAATATAATGACTTAATTNATTTGGAGAGAATGGCTGAAAAATCAGTAAATAATTTGTTGAAAGGTATAGAAAGATCAAAAGAACAACCATTTCATAAGGTTCTTTTTGGTATGGGAATTAGACACGTAGGTTATACTGTTGCCAAAAGATTAGTTTCAAAATTTAGATCAATTAATGAATTATCTTCAGCTACTTTTGAAGATTTAATATCTGTTGATGATATTGGTGATAGAATAGCTGAAAGTGTAATTAATTTTTTTAAAAATGAAAAAAATTTAAAATTAATTAATCAACTAAAAATAAATGGTTTAAATATGTATGAAAGTGAGTCAACTTTTACTTCTAAAAAACTTAAAGGAATGAAATTAGTTNTAACAGGAACATTTAAATCTATGTCAAGAAATGAAATAAAGATTAAAATTCAAGAAAATGGAGGAATTATTTCTTCATCAATTTCTTCAAAAACCTCTTTTTTAGTTGCTGGTAGTTCAATTGGACCTGCNAAAAAAGAAAAAGCCGAAAATTTAANAATTAANATTATTGATGAAAATGAATTTTTGAAAATGTTAGAAATGTAACATTTGATTTNAATTTTAAAATAAATTTNNAGTAATGTAGNNATTGACNATTGTTTTAATAAATTTACTTATGATAGATTTTATCAACAATTTNGTTTTAAAAATTATTTTTGAAANTANNTTAAANAANTTTANAAATAATGATAAAATTAANCCTAAGATTANTTCTATTGGTATTATTTTGGATGATAAATTTTTATTACCATCGTCTTTTAAAGAAGTTTTAGCAAAAAATTTTAATGTTTCGCATACAAACATTAAAATTTTAGTTTTTAATAATAACAATAAAAACAATAATAATATTAAGGGATTTGATTTTATTTTTAATAAAGATGAAATCAACTTTTTTGGAAATTTTAGTGGTGATTTAAAAAAGTTTTCAAATAAGAAATTTGATTTACTCATTAATTATTTTGANGTAATTAAAAATTTTAAAGTTAATTTATTGAGTNTGAAATGTAAAAAAAGTATAAGTATTGGATTTATGAAAGCAGACAANAGNATTAATGATTTAATTTTTAATTTTTCTCCATCTGAAAGTGATATGTTTATTTTTGAAGTAAATAAATATTTAAANAAAATTTTAAAATGAAATTTTTAAAAGGCACTGGAGTNGCAATGGTTACTCCGTTNAATNATAANAANGAAGTTGATTACGATTCAATTCCAAAAATNATTGATTATNTAATTAATGGTAATTCAAGTGANGGNGGNGTAGATTATATAGTTGTGCTTGGTACAACTGCTGAGTCTGTTAANTTAAGNTNTGAAGAGAAAATTAAAATTTTNAAAATAATTGTTAAACATAATGATAAAAGACTCCCTCTGGTTATTGGAATTGGTAGTAATAGTACATTTGATGTTTTAAGTTTTTTAGAAAAAGAAAAATCATTTATAAATTTAAATTTTTCTGCACTTTTATCTGTTTGTCCATACTATAATAAACCATCTCAATCTGGCATATATTTACATTATAAAAAAATTGCTGAAGCATCTAAAATTCCTGTTATCCTNTATAATGTTCCTTCNAGGACTGGAGTGGGTATTGAATTAAATACTNTCTTNAATTTATCCAAAATNGATAATATTNTTGGNATAAAAGAAGCTTCTGGAAATCTATCTTATGCATTAGAATTAATAAGTAAACTACCTCAAAACTTTCATTTTATCTCTGGTGATGATGAACTTGCTCTTTCAATTGTTCAGGCAGGTGGTTCAGGAGTCATTTCAGTAATTGCAGGTGCCTTCCCAACTTACATCAAGCAAATGATAAATTTTGGATTTATTGGCAATTTAAAGAAGGCAAACGAAATTCAATTTAAACTCTTACCTTTAATTAAGCTTATTTTTAGGGAGGGGAATCCATCTGGAATTAAGGGTCTACTTTCAAATCCTTTAATAAATCTTTGTGAAAATAATTTAAGATTGCCTTTAACATCAGTTTCTGACAAACTTAAAAATGAAATTGATTTCGAATTAAAAAAAATATTTTAAATTTTATTTAAAATCGTTATAATCTTGTTTTTTTACTAATTTTGCAAAATGCTTTCAAAAATTAAAAATTTATTACTTTTATNNTCCNTCTGCANGTTATTATCNTGTAGTNAATANCAAAAAATTTTAAGTAAAGGTTCANTTATTGAAAAAAATANAGCTGCTGAAAAATATTATANTGANGGTGAATATAGAAAAGCATTAAATCTTTTNGAGCAAATTATGCCNGCATACAAGGGTAAGCCTCAAGCTCAANGAGTTGTTTTCTTTTTTGCNAATTCATATTATCAAACAAAGGATTACTATTTAGCCGCTTATCAATTTGAAAACTTTAGAAAATCTTTTCCTAATAGTGANAGATTAATTGAGGCTTCCTTNATGGAAGCAAAGTCNCATTATATGCTTTCCCCTAAATATACTNTATATCAAAAAGAAACATATGAAGCAATAGATAAGTTGCAGATTTTTATTAATAAATATCCTCAAAGTGAATTTNCTGAAGAGGCCAATATATATGTTCAAGAGTTGCAGGGAAAACTTGAGAAGAAGACGTTTGAAATTTCAAAACAATATTATACTATACGAGATTATAGAGCAGCAATAAAGTCTATCGATAATTTTATAATAGATAATCCAGGAACTGTATTCAGAGANGAGGCTTTATATTANAAATTTTTNTCATCNTATGAATTAGCNATAAANAGCGTNATTAGCAAAAAATTNGAACGTCTTAAATCAGTTGATAAAGTNTTTANTAATATTAAAAGATATTATCCTGAAACAATTTTTGAAACCNAGTTAAATGAAAAGATAGAAATCATTAAAAATGAAATTAAATTATTAAATTAAAAATTATGACTAAATACAGAGAATCAAAAGCTTCATTGACAACTAAAACATATGANAAAGATAATATTGAAAAACCTACTGAAAATATTTATGAAGCATTATCNATTATATCTAANCGTTCAACCCAAATCAACCATGATATA
Source organism: Flavobacteriaceae bacterium TMED220 (assembly GCA_002169155.2). Taxonomy (GTDB): domain Bacteria; phylum Bacteroidota; class Bacteroidia; order Flavobacteriales; family Flavobacteriaceae; genus TMED220. Next base: position 1,964 of record NHJR02000027.1, on the reverse strand, counting down.
AAAAAAGAACTTCATGAAAAACTTGAAGANTTTGCAACTTACAATGANAGTTTGGAGGAAATTTTTGAAAATAAAGANCAAATTGAAGTTTCAAAGTTTTACGAAAGATTACCAAANCCACACGCAATNGCTGTAGAAGAGTGGATAAATGATAATATATATCATAGGAAAACAGANGATCCAAAAATATAATTTATGTCAGTTTTAAGTGGAAAAAAAATCCTGCTGGGNGTGTCTGGTGGTATTGCTGCTTATAAAACTCCAACACTNGTTAGATTATTAATAAAAAAAGGTGCTGAGGTNAAAGTTATAATTACTCATTCAGCTAAAGAATTTGTATCACCTCTAACTCTATCTACATTATCTAATAACCCTGTATATGATAAATTAATATCAGAAGATGATCAGAACCCTATTTGGAATAATCATGTTAAAATGGCTTCATGGGCTGATATAATGGTTATCGCTCCAGCTACTTCAAATATCATTTCATTACTAGCTAATGCTCAATGTGATAATATTGTTGTTGCTGCATATCTTTCTTCAAAATGTCCNGTATTTATTGCTCCATCAATGGACTTAGATATGTTNTNTAACCCATCAAACCAAAAAAATTTAAAATATTTAAAAAAAATCGGTAAACATGTTTTACCNTCTCCTGAAGGTCCTCTTGCAAGTGGTCTTGAAGGAAAAGGTAGAATGCTTGANCCAAATGAAATAGTTGATCTTGTNGAAAATATTTTTTTGTCAGGATGTCCTCTCTTCGGNAAAGAAGTTTTNATTACNGCNGGTCCAACTTATGAAAAAATTGATCCTGTTAGATTTATTGGTAATCTTTCATCTGGCTTAATGGGATTTGAACTTGCNAANAGNGCTTTATCATTGGGAGCAAAAGTAAATTTAATATCTGGNCCCTCAAATTTGGACCTTCAACAAAATAATCTTGATTTAATTCGAGTTTTTTCAACNCAAGAAATGTACGAAAATTCGATTAAAAAATTTAGTTCTGCTGATATTGTNATATTTTCAGCAGCAGTTTCTGATTATACACCTGAANTTTNTCATAATCAAAANATTAAAAAAGAAAAAGATTTAAAATCTTTAAAATTGAAAAAAACTATTGATATTCTTGCTTTTTTAGGAGAAAATAAAAAAAAGCAATTTCTAATTGGGTTTGCATTAGAAACCGAGAAAAGTATTGAGAATGCTAAAAAAAAATTATTCAAAAAAAAATTAGATGCAATAATTTTAAATTCTATCACTGACAAAGTCTCATGCTTTGGATCAGATAAAAGTCAGATTACTTATATTCCTAAAAAAGGTAAACCAATTCCTTATGGATTGAAGAAAAAAGAAAAAATTGCAGATGATATTTTTAANAATATTTTAAAAGATTATGAAAAAAATTATTAATTTTTTTTTTNTAATTGTATCNTTTAATTTGTTTTCTCAAGAAATGAATTGTCAAATTATTGTTAACTCAGATCTTGTAAATCAAACAAATCAGCAAATTTTTAAAACATTACANAATTCTTTAAACGAATTTGTTAATTTAAATATTTGGACAGAAAAAAAAACTTTATATAATGAGAAAATATCAAGTAGTATAATTATTAATTTATCAAAATACAATTCCTCAAACTTTGAAGGATCTATTCAAATTCAAGCTCAAAGACCAGTATATAATTCAAACTATGATTCACCTATTTTAAATATCTTGGATGATGACATTTCATTTAAATATCTAGAATTTGAACCATTATTTTATAACAAAACTAATTTTGAATCTAATTTAGTTTCATTAATCAGTTTTTACATATATATTATAATTGGGTTACATTCAGATTCCTTTGAAAATAATTCAGGCACAAAATATTTTAATGAAGCATTAAAGATTTTGAATTTTGCTCAGAATTCAATTTATAAAGGATGGAAACAAAGTGATGGTTCTAATAATAGATTTT
>NHJR02000026.1 GCA_002169155.2 Flavobacteriaceae bacterium TMED220 | reverse complement strand
ATTTGCAAAGCACATACCCAAACGTATTCCTGCCATTCCATATGCTTTAGAGAAAGTTTGACATATAATAAGATTAGGATATTTTTTAATTAAACCAATGAGACTTTCACTTTCAGAAAAATCAATATAGGCCTCATCTAAAACTACTATCCCAAAAAAATTATCCAAAATAGAAATTATTTGGTCAGTTGGTAAGGCATTGCCTGTAGGATTATTTGGGCTACAAATAAATATAATTTTAGTTTTATTAGTTATATTATTAAAAATCAAATCTAAATTCAATTCAAATTCATCATTTAGTCTAACCTTCCTTATAATTGATTGATTAATATTAGAAAGGACCTCATACATACCATAAGTTGGAGGTAATAATATAACTTCATCTTTATTTGGCTCACAAAACGTTCTAATAATTATGTCTAATATTTCATCACTGCCATTACCTAACAAAATTTGGTCTGAATTAATTAGCTTTAAACTAGCAATTGACTTTTTCAGTTTCACCTGAAATGGATCAGGGTATCTATTAACATCATTTTTATATGGATTTTCATTAGCATCCATAAATATTTTGTCTTCTTCCAAGTTATAAAATTCATTCCTAGCTGAACTGTATGATTTTATTGACTTAATAAGTGGTCTGACTAGATTTTCTAAATTAATATTGTTCATGACCATAATGATTTTAGCCTAATTGAAATAGCGTTTCTATGTGCTTCGAGTCCTTCAGCTGAAGCCATTTTTTCAACCATTGGACCTAATTTTGATAAACCNTCTGGTGAAATTTTTTGAAAAGTAACTGCCTTTAAATAGCTGTCTAGATTGACTCCACTATACTGTCTTGAGTATCCATTAGTTGGAAGAGTGTGATTAGTACCAGAAGCATAATCACCTGCACTTTCAGGGGTAAAGTTTCCAATAAATACTGACCCTGCATTAATTATTTTATCAATAAATTCATTTATATTTTCTAAACACACTATTAAGTGTTCTGGTCCGTATAAATTGGTAAAATCTATAAGATCACTATAATCTTCAAAANATATAACCTTAGANTTATTTAAAGCCTTATTAGCTATATCCTTCCTTTCTAATAAATTTAATTGAAGATTTAACTTATTAATTGTCATATCTGCAATTTTAATGTCATTGGTAATTAAATACACTTGACTGTCAGGTCCATGTTCTGCTTGTGATAATAAGTCAGACGCAATAAAATCAGGATTAGCAGATTTATCTGCAACAACCATTAATTCACTTGGCCCTGCAGGCAAATCAATTGCTACTTTATGTTGAGCAGCTAATTGTTTAGCTACAGTAACATATTGGTTACCAGGCCCAAATATCTTGTCTACTTTTGGTATTGATTTTGTTCCAAATGTCATTGCAGCTATTGCTTGTATTCCTCCAATTTTATAAATTTCATCAACACCACACAAATTTGCAGTGTAAAGTATAACGTCTGCAAGATTACCATTAGCATCTGGTGGAGAACACATAATAACCTGACCACATTTAGCAACTTTAGCAGGAATTGATAGCATTAAAATAGAGGAAAATAATGGTGCTGATCCACCAGGTATATAAAGTCCTACTCTTTCAATTGGAATTTTCTTTTGCCAACATAGGACACCCGGTTGAGTTTCAACTTTAATAGGTTTTGTTATTTGTGCTTCGTGAAAAATTTTTATGTTCTTTTTAGCATTTTGAATTGCTAATTTAAGATCTAATGGAACATTTTTAATTGCTTTTAGAATTTCATCCCTCTTTATCTTAAAAGAGTCAAGTTCAATATTATCAAACTTTTTTGAGTATTTATTTATAGCGCTATCACCATAATTTGATATATCTCTAAAAATTTTCTTTGCTAAAGGCTCAATATTTTCATATGAAAGCGAAGGACGTTCAATTAATGAGGACCAATTCTTCTTGTCTGGATTAATTATTTTCTTCATTAGATAACCATTTTTTCAATTGGACAAACAAGAATATCTTCAGCGCCTGCTAATTTAAGTTCATCTATTACTTCCCAAAATGATTCATCATCAATTACAGAGTGAAGTGATGACCACCCTTTTTTATTTAAGGGTAATACAGTTGGACTTTTTAAAACCGGCAAAATCTTACTTATATCCGATATTTTATCATTTGGAGCATTTAATAATATATATTTTGATTTCTTAGCTTTTAATACACTCTTAATTCTAAAAATTAATTTTTCAATAATAATTGTCTTTTCGTCTGACAAATTTGATGTTTGAACAAGAACTGCCTCAGAATTAATTATTGTAACAACTTCCTTGAGGTTGTTTTTAAAAAGTGTGCTTCCACTAGAGACGATATCGCATATGGCATTCGATAATCCAATATTTGGAGCTATTTCGACGGAGCCATTTATTATATGTAACTCAGCAGAAATTTGATTTTTTTTAAGAAACTTATTAATGGTATTTGGATATGAAGTGGCAATTTTCATGCCCTCCAAGTCCTTGATGTTATTGTATTTAAAATCATTAGGCACAGCTATTGACACTCTGCATCTAGAAAAACCTAATTTTTCAACAATTTTTATATCATTTCCTTTTTCATAAATCAAATTTTCTCCAATTATTGCCAAATCAATTACTCCATCTCTTAAATATTGTGGAATATCACCATTTCTAAGAAAAAATACGTCCATTGGAAAGTTAGATGCAGATACTTTTAATTGATCATTAAAATTATCAATACTGATTCCACACTTTTTTAGCAAATCGATTGACTCTTTGTTTAACCTTCCAGATTTTTGAATTCCTATTTTTATCATAATATTTAAAATAAAAAAACCCGTTTGATAACAAACGGGTTTTGGTATAAGTTTATANAATATCCAACTATGCCTCGTTTGTACAAGAGATATAAGAATGGATATGTAATTTTTTTAATAACATTTGCACAAAGATATTTATTAATTTTTGAATAATCCAAAAAATTTTTACAAATAATTTTATTGATTCCCCAAAATTAATGGCATGCCTGATTCACCTCCACCAATAATTATAACTTTTGAATTTGGTGATTCAGAAATTTGTCTAGTTGCATCAATTCCCTTTTCTTGAAGAATTTTCTCAGTTAGTGAAGCACTTAAAATCCTATTTGCTTTGGCTTTACCCTCAGCGTCTATTCTTTGTCTCTCGGCTTCTTGTTTTGCTCTTTCAAGTCTAAACTCATATTCTAGTGTTTCTTGCTCTTGAGTTAATTTTCTTCCAATTGCCTCTCTGATAGTTATAGGTAAAGTAACATCTCTTACTAGTACTGCATTTAACTGAACATATTGTTCTTCAACAACCTTTTTGGTTTCTTCAAAGATCTCATTTTGAATTGCATCTCNTTTAGTAGAGTATAATTGCTCAGGTGTATACCTTCCAACAACACTTCTAGCTACAGCTCGAATTTGAGGAATAATAATTACATTCAAATAATTTTCACCCTTAGTTTTGTGAAGTATACCAAGATCTTCAATTTTTGGTTGGTAAAGTACAGANATATCAAGACTAATTTCAAGTCCATTTGATGAAAGAACTTGCATTTTACTTTCAAATACTTCTTGCTGCTTTACATTGTATATATATACTTGATTCCAAGGAGCAATGATATGAAATCCTTCCCCTAATGGAGGTTCATCAGTAACTACTCCCCCTCCAAATGTTTTAAATAATACTCCAGCTTCACCATATCCTATATTGATTGAAGCCTTTGAGATAAAAACAATAAGCACAAAAGCAAGTGCTATAACCGGTAATCCTATCTTAGGTAAATTTTGCATTATATTTTTTTTTAATTAATTAAGTTAACATACCACCATCTACTTGGAGAACCTGACCCGTTATATATTCAGACAGATCTGAAGCTAAAAAAACACAAGCATTAGCAACATCGGATACAGTTCCTCCTCTTTTCAAAGGTATTGAATTTCTCCATCCCATTAAAACATTTTCATCAAGATTTGAGGTCATTTCAGTTTCAATGAATCCAGGAGCAATCACATTGCTTCTAATATTCCTTGATCCAAGCTCAAGAGCTAAAGATTTAGAAAAACCAATAATACCTGCTTTAGAGGCAGCATAATTAGTTTGACCTGCATTACCTTTCAATCCTACAACAGAACTAATATGAATAATTGATCCATTTCGTTTCTTTAAAAAATGACGTTGTACTGACTTAGACATATTAAAGACTGATTTTAAATTTACCCTAATTACATTATCAAAATCTTTTTCATCCATTCTCATCAAAAGATTATCCTTTGTAATACCTGCATTATTTATTAAAATATCAAAATCTCCAAAATCATNAATTATATCAGAAATTAATTTTTCAGATTGTTTAAAATCCGATGCGTCACTTTTATATTTCTTGACCTTTACATTATATTTTTTTAACTCTAATTCTAATGAATTGGCTTCATTTACAGAGGACATGTAGGTAAAAGCAATGTTTGAACCATTCTTTGCAAGAATTAAAGAAATCCCCCTTCCAATTCCTCTTGAAGCCCCAGTTATAATTGTTGTTTTATTCTTTAAAAGCTCCATAAATAAATTATTTAAGAATTTCTGCTACTTTTTTACCAATATCAGCAGGCGAGTCAACAACATGAATTCCACATTCCCTCATGATATTTTTTTTTGCTTGAGCTGTATCTTCAGATCCACCAACAATTGCACCAGCATGCCCCATAGTTCTCCCTTTAGGAGCAGTTTCGCCTGCAATAAATCCAACCACAGGTTTTTTATTACCATTCCTTTTAATCCATTTTGCAGCTTCTGCCTCAAGTTGACCTCCAATTTCACCAATCATAACGATACACTCAGTTTCTGTGTCATTCATAAACAATTCAATTGCATCTTTAGTAGTTGTTCCTATTATAGGATCACCTCCAATCCCTATAGCTGTCGAAATTCCATATCCTTGCTTAACAACTTGATCTGCAGCTTCATAAGTCAATGTCCCAGATTTAGAAATAACACCAACATTACCCTTAGAAAATACAAATCCAGGCATGATTCCGACTTTAGCCTCATCTGGTGTAATAACTCCAGGGCAATTGGGACCAACAAGTGTACATGAAAAGTCTTTTATATAATCAAAAACCTTTACCATATCATTGACAGGAATACCTTCAGTAATTGCTATTATAACCTTAATCCCTGCAGATGCAGCTTCCATTATAGCATCAGCAGCAAAAGCAGGTGGTACGAAAATAATTGAAGTATCTGCAGAAACTTTAATAACAGCATCATTAACAGAATTAAATACTGGCTTACCTAAATGAGTTTGACCTCCTTTACCAGGAGTCACTCCACCAACAATATTAGTACCATAATCAATCATTTGAGTAGNATGAAAAGTCCCCTCACTTCCTGTAAATCCTTGAACTATAATTTTTGATTTTTTATTAACTAGTACACTCATTTAAAAAACTTTTATTTAAAATTAAAACTATTCTTTTACTCTTTCCAAATAAATACATTTTTCAGTATCAATTTTAATTAAATCTCCTTCATTAATAAATAAAGGAACTTTAACATCGGCTCCAGTCTCTATTTTTGCTGGTTTAGTAGCATTAGTCGCAGTATTACCTTTAATACCAGGCTCAGTATGAGTAACTCTCAAAAAAACACTTGAGGGCATTTCTAATGATAAAGGTAAACCATCTTCAGTATTAATTAATATATTTACTATTTCACCTTCTTTTAGTAATTGGGGATATTCAATCAATTTGTCATCAAAAGATATTTGGTTAAAGTCTTTAGAATTCATAAAATGAAAATTAGAATTCTCTCTGTAAAGAAACTGAAATTTATTTGTTTCAACTTTTACCTCATCAATTTTATGTCCTGCAGAAAATGTATTATCTAGGACTTTTCCGGAAGAAACACTTTTAAGTTTAGTTCTAACAAAGGCAGGTCCTTTTCCAGGTTTCACATGTAAAAATTCAACAATTTTGTATATATCATTATTATATTTTATGCATAAGCCTTTACGAATATCAGATGTTGAAGCCATAAATTATAATTTATTAAAATATCCTTTCATGATTCCTCTTTGTGAATCCTTTATAAATTGCAATATTTCGTCTCTTTCAGGTGTAGCTACCATTTCAGCTTCTAAAATTTCAATTGCCTGGGTATTGTTGTAATTTTTTTGATATAACAATCTATATATATCTTGGATTTCCTTTATTTTTTTTGACGAAAAACCTCTTCTTCTTAGACCAACAGAATTAATACCTACATATGATAATGGTTCCCTTGCAGCTTTAACATAAGGAGGAACATCTTTTCTAACAAGAGACCCACCAGATATAAAAGCATGATCACCTATGGTACAAAATTGATGTACAGCGACCATTCCAGCCAAAATAACATAATCACCTACAGTTACATGACCAGCTAATGTTGAATTGTTAGAAAAAATAGAAAAATTTCCAACTTCACAATCATGAGCTATGTGACAGTATGCCATAATTAAACAATTAGATCCAATNTTTGTATAAATTCTCTCTTTTGTNCCTCTATTTATTGTAACACATTCTCTGATAGTTGTGTTGTCCCCTATTTCAACAAATGACTCCTCCCCTTCAAATTTTAAATCTTGAGGTATAGCAGAAATTACTGAACCAGGGAAAATATTACAGTTTTTTCCAATTCTAGCTCCCTCCATTATTGTTACATTTGATCCTATCCAAGATCCTTCACCTATTAACACATTATTACTAATGGTTGTATATGGTTCAACAACAACATTTTTTGCAATTTTTGCACCAGGATGTACATAGGCTAATGGTTGATTCATTTTTTATTTCTTTTAACAATCTGTGCCATAAACTGACCAGTCGTAGTTAATTTTTCGTTTACATACGCAGAACCTTTCATTTCACAAATACCTCTTCTAATGGGACTAAGTAATTCTAATTTAAAGATTAAAGTATCACCTGGATAAACAGGGCTTTTAAATTTCACATTATCTATCTTCATAAATAAAGTAAGGTAGTTTTGAGGGTCTGGAACAGTATTTAATAAAAGGACTCCACCAGCTTGTGCCATTGCCTCAACTTGAAGAACACCTGGCATAACTGGACTTCCAGGAAAGTGACCAATAAAAAAAGGCTCGTTCATTGTAACATTTTTTGAGGCCAAAACATGTGTTTTAGACAATTCATAGATTTTATCAACAAGAAGCATTGGCGGTCTATGGGGAAGAATATTCATTATGTCATTTACACCCATAAACGGGTTTGAGTTTAGATCAATTTTAGGAATATCCAATCTTTTCTCATCCTTAATGATCTTAGAGAGTTTTTTTGCAAACTCTGAATTAATTCTGTGACCAGGCTTATCGGCAATAATTTTTCCTCTAACTCTATGTCTTATTAAGGCTAGGTCACCAATAACATCTAAAAGCTTATGCCTTGCAGCTTCATTCGGATGGTGTAGTGTTAAATTATCTAAAATCCCATCCGCAGTTACTGAGATTTTATCTTTTTTAAATGCCTTTTTAAGACGAGTCATAGTACCCTCAGATAATGGCTTATCTACATAAACAATTGCATTATTTAAGTCACCTCCCTTGATTAAACCATTTTCAAGTAAATTTTCTAATTCATGTAAAAAACTAAATGTTCTTGAAGAAGATATCTCATCTACATAATCAGAAATTGAATTGAGATTTGCATTTTGTGTACCTAAAATTTTAGTTCCAAAGTCAACCATGGTTGTGATTTGAAATTCATCAGCAGGAATAAGTGTAATTTCACTTCCAGTATTTTTATCTNTATAATTAATAATATCCTTNACNATATATTCCTCAACAATNGCATTTTGTTCTTTTATTCCAGCTTTAAGAAGAGCTTTAACAAAAAAATGTGAAGATCCATCCATTATGGGTGGTTCTGACGAATTTAATTCAATTATACAATTGTCAATCTGTAATCCAACTAGAGCAGATAAAACATGCTCTGAGGTNTGAATTTTTACTCCATTCTTTTCTAGATTTGTCCCTCTTCGAGTATCAGAAATCCATTTTATATCTGCCTCTACCAATGGAGATCCATTTATATCTACTCTTNTGAAAACGAAACCAGTAGAAGTTTTAGCTGGAAGAAATTTAATTGAAACTTCAGCACCAGTATGAAGACCCACACCCTTTAATGAAACAGGCTTTGAAATTGTCCTTTGAAAAATAGATTTTTGTTTACTCATAGTTGTTTTTCTAAATTTTCTAACCTTGTTACAATATCAGGAAATTTTCTAAAATAAATATATGATTTACTGTAGTCTTTAAATACCATTGCTGGAGTTCCTTGTATTGAAACACCATTTTTAATATTACTTGTGACTCCAGTCTGGCCCTGTATTTTAACATGGTCCCCAATAGTAATATGACCTGCAACCCCAACTTGTCCTCCAATCATACAATTATTACCAATTTTCGCTGAACCAGCGATTCCAGTTTGAGCTGCAATAACTGTATTTTCTCCAATTGTTACATTGTGTGCAATTTGAACAAGATTATCAAGCTTTACACCTTTGCCTATTATAGTAGAACCAAGAGTGGCTTTATCAATCGTAGTATTTGATCCGATATCAACAAAATCTTTTATAATAACATTTCCAGTTTGAGGAACCTTCTTAAATGAACCATCATTTTGAGGAGAGAATCCAAAGCCATCAGAACCTATAATTGCACCTGAATGAATTACACAAAAACTACCAATTAAAGTGTTATGCAAAACTTTTACTCCCTGCCTAATAATTGTATTTGAACCAATGTGTACATTGTCTGAAATATAAGATTGAGGATGAATCTGGACATTATCTCCAATCACACAATTCTTACCTATNNANGAAAAAGANCCCACAAAACAGTCTTTTCCAATTTTCGATGTTTCATGAATTTCCGATGAAGAACTAATACCTTTAGGAATNTCAATTCTTTCTTCATAATAATCTAATAATTGCGAAAATGAATCATATGCATTTTTAACCCTGATTAGAGTTGTAGTGATATCTTGCTCAGGNATAAAAGATTCATTTACAATTGTTACTGAGGCATTAGTTGAATAAATAAAGGGAGTATACTTAGGATTAGAAAGGAATGTTAAACTACCTTTTTTTCCATTTTCAATTTTTGAAAGTTTACTGACTTTGATTGATGGATCACCATCAACTTTACCATCAATTATTTCTGCAATTTGTAAAGCTGTAAAAATCATTTCAGCAAAAATAGAAAAATTATATAAGTTGTCATAAGTTAACTTTATGATAAGAATATAATTTTAATTATTAATTAAAAATTATTATTAATGATTAAATTAGAATTTCATTTAATTCTATTTAAAAAAAAATGTTAAAAAATAAAATTTTATGGATTGATGATGAGGTTGATCTTTTAAAANCTCATATAATATTTTTAGAGAAAAAAGGATATGTCACTCAACCATGTTCAAATGGTAATGACGCNTTAGATCTAATAAATAANAACAAATACGANTTGATACTTTTGGATGAAAATATGCCTGGCCTTTCGGGTATAGAAACTCTCAAAAAAATAAAAAAAATACAAAATAATCTTCCAGTAGTTATGGTTACCAAAAGCGAAGAGGAATATTTAATGGAAGAAGCAATTGGATCAAAGATTGCTGATTACATTATAAAGCCAGTCAATCCAATGCAAATATTATTGTCTTTAAAAAAAATATTGCAGCANAATGATATTGTCCAAAATGNAACATTAAATAATTATCAAAATGAATTTTCAAAAATCTCTATTGAATTATCAAATTTAAAATCNTTTTCAGANTGGAAATTATTCTATAAAAAATTAGTTTATTGGGAACTTGAACTTGAAAACTCTTCTGACATCAGCATGATTGATATCTTTAATAGTCAATTTAAAGAGGCGACTTCAATGTTTTCGAAGTTTATTTCAAAAAATTACAAGGAATGGTTTAAAAATAAGGATGAAGCTCCAGTTCTATCCAATACTCTTTTTAAAGAAAAAATATTTCCTCTTTTAGGAAAAGACACTACTGTAGTGCTTTTAGTAATAGATAATCTCAGACTTGATCAATGGAAGAGTATACAAGAGTATATTACTCCTCTTTATAACAATTTTGTGGAAGGAGAATACTTTAGTATTCTTCCAACAACAACACAATACGCAAGAAATTCTATATTTTCAGGGATGTTACCCATTGAAATAAGTAAACTTNATCCTGAATATTGGAAAAACGATAATGAAATTGGAGGAAAAAATAATTTTGAAGAGGAATTATTAAAAATTCAACTCGAAAAATTAAACTTTAACGAAAAGTTTAGTTACCACAAGATCACAAATATTAAAAGCGGCAAGAGTTTAATTAATTCATTTAATAATCATAAAAATGAAGCCTTAATATGTATTGTATATAATTTTGTTGATATGATTTCACATGCAAAATCTGAAATGGAAATAATTAAAGAATTAGCTTCTAATAATAAAGCATACAGATCTTTAACTAAAAGTTGGTTTTCAAATTCTCCATTATTTGAATTAATTAAAAAAAGTAGATCACTTAATCAAAAATTAATTATAACTTCAGACCATGGAACCATAAATGTTGATAATTCAATTGAAATAATTGGAGACAAAGAATCCAGCATTAATCTCAGATATAAAACAGGTAAAAGCCTAAAATATCCATTTAAAAATGTTTTTGAGGTAAATGAGCCACAAGAAATTGGTTTACCTAAACTAGGAATAAATCATAATTATATATTTGCTAAGAATTCAAATTATTTTATTTATCCAAAAAATTACAACTATTATTCAAATCTATTTAAAAATTCTTTTCAACATGGTGGGATATCAATGGAAGANATGATAGTTCCATTTATTATTTTTAATCCTTAATAGTTCTTTTATGAAGTTAGAATATTCGCTGAAAAATATATCAAAAGTTTCACAAAAGATTGTAGAAAACATAAAACATAAAATCATTGTTTTTGAAGGTGAAATGGGCTCAGGAAAAACAACTTTAATAAAATCAATTTGNAAAAAAATAAANACTACAGATNATGTTTCTAGCCCAACATTTTCTCTNATTAATGAATATAANTCTCAGAATTCTATTATATATCATTTCGATTTTTATAGAATTAAAAATATTAATGAAGCATATGATTTTGGAGCTAATGAATATATCGACTCTGGTCGTTTATGTTTAATTGAGTGGGGATTCAAAATAAAGGAAATGTTACCGGAGCAGTATCANGTAATTAAAATTAAAAAGATTTCAAAAAATTTAAGAGAATTAATTTTTTTAAAAAATGAATTTTATTAAAAGATTAGGATATTACTTATTTGGTTTTGCAATAGGATTAATCTTTTTGTTTTATTTCCTCAATGAAAAAAATACTAAATTTAACTATTCCCCTCAATCAAGAGTGCTGAATGATTTGGATAAAAAAAAATGGTTTTTTGAATTCTCAGCCGATTCTATTAAAATTATTGATTCAATTAAAAAAAGTGTTTGGATTAAGGAAGGAAAAATTAATTTTAAAAAAAGCAACACTAAGTTAGATACATGTAAAATTTATTGTTTGGAGACATTTTATAACCAAAAAAAAACTGATATTTATATTAAAAATTGTAAAAAAAATGTTTTAGTATATAGTATTATTGANAATGCTGATAAATAAAGAAAATGAATAAAACATCATTAAATAAAAAACCAAACGACTCCAACTTTCTATTTGGAAACGAAGGGTATAAATCACTAAATGAATTTATAATAAATAAAAATTATTCTAAAGTATTTGTTTTAGTTGACAATAATACTAATAAAAATTGCTTTTCACATTTTCAAAATCAAATATCAAGTAATATAAAACTCAATAAGTTATTAATTAAACCAGGTGANGTNAATAAGAATATTAGTAGTTGCCTGAAAATATGGGNGGAGCTTTCTAATTTATCTTGTGACCGAAACAGTGTTTTAATTAATTTGGGAGGTGGAGTCATTACAGATATTGGTGGATTTATTGCTTCAACTTTTAAAAGAGGTATTGATTTTATAAATATTCCTACTTCACTNTTATCTATGGTTGATGCCTCAATAGGTGGTAAAAATGGTATTGATTTGGGTGTTTTAAAAAATCAAATTGGTGTTTTTAAAAATCCTAATTTGATTTTAATTGATGAGTTATATCTTGACTCACTGCCTTTGAATGAATTTAAAAGTGGTTTTTCTGAAATGTTAAAACATGCATTAATTAGTGATATTAATTATTGGGAAAAGTTAAAGTATTTTGATTTTTACAAAAAAAAAGAAATATTGACTCTAATTAAAAAATCAATTGAAATTAAAAAAGATATTGTTCTAAAAGATCCTTTAGAAAGAAACTTACGAAAAACTTTAAATTTTGGCCATACTATAGGTCATGCAATTGAATCTTATTTTATGGAATCATCTAAAAATGAAATTCTGTTACATGGAGAAGCAATTGGAATTGGGATGATTATAGAGTCTTATCTTTCACATAAATACTGTAATCTTAATATGACTGAAGTAGATGATATAAAAAAAGTATTTAATAAAATATTTCAAAAAGTTAATTTCAATAATTCTATTATTGAATCAATTTATGACCTATTGATTTATGATAAAAAAAACAGCTATGGAAAAATTAATTTTGTTTTAATTAAAAGAATTGGCGAACCAGCAATTGATTTAGAAGTTAGTAAAAAAGCAATAATAGAAGGTTTTGATTTTTATATGGAAAAGTAGTCTTAAGCTGAATTTCTACTTGCATTTATATTNCCAAAAAGTGATCTTGTAACTAACTTTTCATAAACTAGCAATTTTTTTTGATCAATGTCTTTAGATTTTTTTTCTTTATCGATCATCATCAATGAGTATTGCTGAATTGTTAATAAAGGCTGAACAATTGACTCCCTGAGTTTAATTGATTTTCTTCCAACAGGTTGATCTTCCATTAGTTTTTTAAAACCAGTTAAATCTAAAATTAATTTTTTAGTTAGATTATATTCTTTGTAAATAATATTCCAAAATTCTCCAAATTTTGAGTCGTCTTTCATATAATATGTAAGTTTAAAAAAAGACTTAGTTAAACTCATCATACTATTTGCAATAAGTGTTCTAAAAAAAGGTGAATTTTTATATAAATTTAAAACTTTTTCAAAATCACCATTAATTTTAAAAAAATTTAAAGCAGATCCAACTCCATAAAAACCAGGGACGTTTTGCTTGGATTGGCTCCAGCTCCCAACAAATGGAATTNCTCGTAAATCAGAAAAAACTAATTTATTAGAGTTTCCTCTTTTTGATGGTCTACTTCCAATATTTGTTTTAGCATAATAATTTAAAGTACTCATTTCCTCCAGATAAGGAACAAATAAAGGATGTGATTTAAATTCTTGATAAGAATTATAGCTAATATCAGCCAGTAATTGAAGGGTTTCTCTGTCTGTCTTATTTAAGTTTTTACTTCTATCATAAAATACTTGATTTGAGATACCCGAACTAAGCAATTGCTCTAAATTATATTGACTTGAATCAAGTGTACCAAAATTCGAACTAATTGTTTGCCCCTGAATTGTGAGCTGAATATCATCAGATTGAATTGATTCACCTAGAGAAGCATAAAACTGATGGGTATTTCCTCCACCCCTTGCTGGCGGACCGCCTCTACCGTCAAAAAAAGCTATTTTTATACCATATTTTGAAGAAATACTACTAAGTGACTCCTTAGCTTTATATATACTCCAATTTGCCATAAAATAACCTCCATCTTTAGTTCCATCAGAAAAACCAAGCATTACAGTTTGTTTCATTTTTCTTCTCTTTAAATGATTCATATATTCAGTATTAGAATATAATTTATTCATTACCTCATAAGAGGCCTCAAGATCTGATACAGTTTCAAACAAGGGGATTATATCAACTGTAGGCTTCTCCCAATCACAAATCTTATGTAATGCAAAAAGCTGGAGTAAATTTTCTAAAGATCCACAGTTACTTATGATGTATCTATTACAACCTTTTTCACCATTTTTGGATTGAATTTGTTTCATTGCATAAATAGATCCAAGAGTATTTCTAGTTATTTCGTCATTAAAAATATCAACTGGAACTTTACCAGATAATTTGGGTAAAACTTTAATCCTCTCATTTAGGGAAAGTTCTTGGTAATTTTCGGGTAAATTTTTTATATATTTTCTTATATCACTAGTGTTAATAATAAAATTGAAGACTTTGTTGTGAACTCTTGAGTCTTGTCTAATGTCTAATGAGGCAAAGTGAAATCCAAATAATTTAATTTTATGAATTAAATCATCAATTGAATCTATATAAATTGATTGATGTTTTGTAACTAATATATTTTTGATTTCAATCAATTTATCTAAAAACTCCTCAAGTTTAATAGGTATGTTTTTTTTAGGATATAAAAGACTATTATATACTGTCTGCTCTAAATCAGATATTTTCACATCGACTGAATCAAATGTTATCTTACGCTTTAATTTTCTTAAATCCCTATAATAATTTCTTAAAATAGAAAATTTAAGCTTATCCGCAGTTTTTAGAGAAATTTCAGGAGTAACAAAAGGGTTTCCATCTCTGTCTCCTCCTGGCCAAAAACCAAAATCGAAAATACTATTCTGAATTAAATCATCTCCAAAAATATGAAGCTGCAAATAGTTATATATATAACTTGCTGAATGATAAAAAACATTTTCTAAATACCAAATTAAACTAACAGCTTCATCAAAGGGTGAGGGCTTTTCTTTGTTAAAAAATCTGGTTTTACCAAGTTGAGTTAATAAAGACTTTACTTTTTCTAAATTATCATCTCCAATAGCTTTGGATAGGTCAGTGATAATGCCTAAAACTGAACCTGGATAAAATTGAGTTGGATGAGCTGTTAAAACAATTCTAACTTTGAATCTGTTTAGATAATCTTTTAAATTTGTGAGATTGTTTGATTCAATAGCTTCTTCTTTTACATTTCGAATAGTACCCCTTCCATGCATATTGTTGACGTAGGAAAAGCCGGCATCTTCTATTGCATCAAATAAAACAACTTGCCTTTCTATGTATTGAACAAAACCAAATAACAGATTGACTTTCTTTTCCCAATCAAAATCGGGTTTTATATTTTTAAAAAATGATTCAATAATTTCTGAAGGCGATAAATTTTCCTCATAACCCCTTTTACAAAAATCAGAAAAAAGTGGAAGAAAAAGTGATGTATTTTGAATGTTAGCAAAAGGAAGAGTTAAGAAAAGGCTATTATAAATTTGAAATTTAGACAAAACGTAGTCATTAAACCTTTCTAATTTAGTTTTTCTTGCCATTAATCTAATTCATTAAAGATTTGATGCATTAACCTTTTTTTGTCATTAATACTCT
>NHJR02000025.1 GCA_002169155.2 Flavobacteriaceae bacterium TMED220 | reverse complement strand
TTGTCAATAAAACTAATATGGGTAGGATCGTTTTGATAAACTTCTTGTTCTTCTTTCGAATTAAATGTAACTATCAAACTTACATCATAACTGTTATCAACAACACCCCTTTTTGTACCCGCAGGTAGTCCAATAAAAGAGGTGATTACTTGCTTATTTTCTCTTATGAATTTTTTTAACTCAGTAACAAGTTTCTTAGTATCTCCAGAATCTTTAGATTTTTTCAACCAGAAATACACCACATGGTAAAAGGATATATTATTTCCCATAAAATTTATAAATTCTCAATATATAAATTTCTCCACCTAACTTTAATTTTATCTCCTCCATCCTTGGAGTGAATTTGAAGAGCAATAGACCCTTTTCCATTCCCAATTTTTTCATCGGTAAAAGAAATCATTTGAGTACCATTTAACCATGTCTCTACATCGTCTCCAACAACTTTTATCATCATTTTATTCCATTCTCCCATTTTTAAGGCTTTATCTTTTAATAGATCAGGCTTAATTAACCAGCCTCTACCATAGGACTCATATATACCTCCTGAATGACTACCTGGAGGGGCAACTTCTGCTTGCCACCCAGTTATTTTTGTCCCCTCTAACGTTGAACGAAAAAAGATACCACTATTACCATTAGCTTCCTGTTTAAATTCNACAGTTAATATNAAATCATCATAATATTTTTTTGTCGATAAATAACCATATTCACCTTTTGGTCCGCTCTCGCATATAATTTCTCCATCAGAGACATACCATAATTCNTCACCATGATTTATCCATCCTTCTAAGTTTTCTCCGTTGAACAATGAAGTTTTTTGATTTTGAGCATTTACAAATAAAGAGAAGATTATTAAANTCAAACTCAAGAACGCTTTTATTTTTTTCATAACTAATCTTTTTTAATTTTATTTAGTAAATGGNATTTTTAATCTCATTTTTCCCCATGCCATATACATATCAAATCCATTATCATTATCTTCCATAACAATTGATAATGCTTCAATTGACTTTTCAGAATTGTAAGACTTAATTTTAACTCTTAAAACATCATTGGAATCATCATATCCATAAGCCCCCCAAGTAAAAAGCTTGGAATTAAGGATAAAGGTCCATTCATCTTTACCTGGAATTGTAAAAATTGAATATTTCCCTTTTTTTACCATATTCCCATTAATATTAGCATCGTTAAACAATTCTAACTCTGTGGATTCATTTGCACCAGTTCTCCATATCTTATCATTTGGAGCTAATTGACCTAGGTCTCTTCCTTTCAACTGTGGTCTACTGTAAATTATTCTAGCCGACAATTCAGGATTTGGAGAAAAGACCATATCCATTGGACTGATATCTAAAGGCTTAAACTTTTGTGCGCTCAAATTGGATAAAAATAGTGTCAATAATATTAGTATGATATTTTTCATTTTAGTTTTATATTTTAATTATTTAAAATTTTCTTAGCTATAAATTTAATCTTTTTATTCTTTAGAAGAAATTCTTATTTGATTAATTAATTGAGATAATTCATATGAGTTATTATGAGACCATAATGTACTTTCAATTTTATTTTTTTTAATACACTTATTAACTTCCTCTATTTCGTGAGTATAGCCACGCCCTTTTTTTGGGATTTCGAAAATTTCTTCTTCCATTTCATTAACTAATTTAAAGGAATCTGTTTCGTGCCATCTTGGATTNAGATAAATTTCACCTTTTGCTCCACAAATTTTAGCTCCATTNTCTGAGTTATTAGTNATTCCCGAATACATAACTGATTGTGCATTTTGGTAATGGAAAATCATAGAGATTTGAATATCTGCTTTATTATTAAAATAATGTGCCTTTGCGACAACATCTTTTGGCTTTCCTAATAAAAGATAGGAGAGAAAAATAGGATATATTCCAATATCTACAAGTGANCCAGGCCCTTTNTTTGGATCTANTAATCTGTGTTTTTTATTCATTTTTTNTAATAAAAAAGAAAATTCAGAATATATATATTTTACCTCTCCAATTGAACCATTGTCTATCAATTCTTTTACTTTAGAAATTGAAGGATTAAAACGAGACCAAAGAGCTTCCATTAGGAAAACATTATTTTTAATTGAAGTAGCAATCATTTTTTTTACATCTACAGGGTTCATTGCCAAGGGTTTCTCACACAATACTGCCTTTCCTTTCTCTAATGATTTAATTGTCCATTCCATATGCAAAGTATTTATACTTGCAATATAAATAACATCAATTTCTTTATCATTTATGAGTTTTTGATAAGAGTCGTATGAGTTTTTGACTTTAAACTTTTTACTAAAAATTTTAGCTCTATCGATACTTGAAGAGGCAACTGAAATAATTTTTGCATCATCAACTAAAATTAAATCTTCAGCGAATTTATGGGCAATATTTCCTAATCCAAGGATTCCCCAATTAATTTTTTTTACATTCTGCATTTCTACTTCACTCTGATTTTAAGAGTTTGGCCAAAACCAAAATCTTCAATTTGAGGAAAATTTATTGAAAATTTAGTTTCAGAGAGTTTTTCCCAATTAACTTTTTTATTAGTACCTAAATGAGTTATTTCAGAGTCTTCAAAAGGCAAAAATCCATTAATTTTAATTTTGNCATCACTAATTTCTTCAGTTAAAATTGCATAAATAAATTTTTCATCTTTACTTAAAGTAAAAAAAATATTGTCTTGTTTAAAAGGTTTCCATCTTGATGATGAATAAATTGCCTCACCATTAATTTTTACCCAATTTCCAATATCCTTTAATCTAGCGATAGACTCCTTTGGAATTTCACCATTTGCCATAGGACCAACATTAAGTAAATAATTCCCTCCTTTGGCAGTTACATCAATTAAATTATAAATTAATTGTTCTGAAGATTTCCAATTATCATCATCTTTTCTATATCCCCATGTATCATTCATAGTCATACATGATTCCCAATCATAGTCAGAAGTTTCTTCTAGAATTTCTTGTTCAGGAGTACCAAAATCACCAGCGGCATCATCATATTTATTCATCCCACTCATCCCTTCTCTGGCTTTACTAATTCTATTATTAATTATTAACTTAGGATCTAATTCCATTAAATATTTATATAAATCCTTACCTTGTTTTTCCGTCCATTCAGGAATCCACTC
Organism: Flavobacteriaceae bacterium TMED220; assembly: GCA_002169155.2. Taxonomy (GTDB): domain Bacteria; phylum Bacteroidota; class Bacteroidia; order Flavobacteriales; family Flavobacteriaceae; genus TMED220. Next base: position 28,237 of record NHJR02000025.1, on the reverse strand, counting down.
TCCATCAAACCACAATACAGCAGGTTTATATTTTTTTACTAATTCGGTAATTTGAGGTATCATATAATTTTCTCTGTAATTATCCCAATTAGCATCAGGATTATTTTGATGTTTATAATCTTTTGGAGATTCTGCATCAGGATGATGCCAATCCATAATAGAATAGTAAAAACACATTTTGATACCAGCCTCATTGGCAGCATTTGTTAATTCCATAAGAATATCTCTTTTATAAGGACTGGCATCTATTACATCATAATCACTTACTTTAGAATCCCAAAGAGAAAACCCGTCATGATGTTTTGATGTAATAACTATATATTTCATTCCAGCATCTTTTGCTATTTTAACCCACTTANTAGCATCAAATTTGATAGGATTAAATTCATTAGCAAGCTTCTCATATTCTGAAATATCAATATCTAGACTATGCATTATCCATTCCCCAATTTTACCTTTTTCTACTTTTTTACCTTTCCATTCACCTGCAGGAATAGCATAAAGTCCCCAATGGATAAACATACCAAATTTTGCGTCTCTCCACCACTCCATTCTCATATCTTTATCAGATGGAACTTTTTCTATTTTTTCACATGAGGTTAAACCAAATGATAAAAAAATTAATCCTAAGAGTATAGTGAGTTTTTTCATTATTTTTTATTATTTAATTATTTGACCAATAATCATATACAACTAAGTTTTCTAATTCAGGAACAAAAACCTCACCAAAATCCACATGTGTTGGATGCGGTAAATAAATACTATCTCTATCATATTCATTTTTAAATGTCATAGTTAAACTATGAGTTAAACCTTTATTAAGTTTTTCAGGAGAAACATTTTGACCCCATGTCAAGTTTTCAACTCCTTTAATTTTAGATAACTCTAATGCGGCTTTTTTAATAATTTCTATTTTCGCTTCAGAGGTAGAATCTTTAAATTGAAATAGAACAATATGATATAATTGATTTTCGATTTGTTTTTTATTTTCTTCCATACAAGATAAAAAAATGAATACGACTAAAGTTATATATTTATATTTCATATTTAATTTTGTTTAAATTAGTTTCATTAAATCTACTTAATTTCTACAAAAAAAAATTTAAAAACTCATAATGTTATTAAAATTTAATATTTTGTTGAAAATTTTAAATTAATAAAACTCTAAAAACATAATGAAAAATATTTTTTTTTTAACTCTTGCTTTTGTAACCCTGTTGTTTTCTTGTGATAAAATTGATGAAAGACCAAACATATTATTTATTATGTCTGATGACCATGCTTACCAAGCTGTAAGTGCTTATGGTTATAATTTAAATAATACACCAAATATTGATCGAATCGCAAAAGAAGGAGCTATTTTCAAAAATGGATTTGTAACTAACTCCATATGTGCTCCAAGTAGAGCAGTAATGCTAACTGGAAAGCACAGTTTTGTAAATGGTAAAGTAGACAATATTCAAGATTTTAACTGGGATCAAGATAGTTTTGCAAAACAATTACAAGCATCTGGTTATCAAACTGCATTGATTGGTAAAATACATTTAAGAGGTTTGCCCCAGGGTTTTGATTATTCTGCTGTCCTTCCTGGCCAAGGGCATTATTACAATCCGGATTTTATTGTTAATGGCGTTATGGAAAGAATCCAAGGATACGTAACAACTATTACGACCAATTTGAGTTTAGATTGGTTAAAAAATAAAAGAGAAAAAAATAAACCTTTTCTATTACTATATCATCAAAAAGCACCTCATAGAAATTGGCAATCAGAAGAAAAGTATCTAACTCTTTTTGATGATAAAACTTTTGATTTCCCTTCAAATTTTTTTGATGATTATAAAGGAAGACCTGCAGCTGCAGCTCAGGAGATGATGATTGCAGCTTCAGAGGAACAACTTGCAGTGACTCATGGTCAAGGAGGCCACGGAAGGTGGGGACATGATTTTAAACTTCTTACAGATCCTTTTGGAAGAGATACAAGATTTGCTAAAGAACTAGAAAGATTNACCCCTGAACAAAAAGAAGCATGGTTAAATGCATACACTCCAAAAAATGACGCTATGAGAGCAGCTAATTTAAAGGGTAAAGATTTAGCATCATGGAAATTTAACAGATACCTAAAAGACTATTTACGAACTATCCAATCTGTAGATGATGGGGTAGGTGAAGTTTTAGATTACTTAGATCAAAATGGCCTTTCTGAAAACACAATAGTTGTTTATACATCTGATCAAGGGTTCTATCTTGGTGAGCATGGTTGGTTTGATAAAAGGTTTATGTATGAAGAGTCCTTAAGGACTCCAATATTGATGAAATATCCCAAAGAAATTAAACCTGGATCTGAAATTAATGAACTAATACAAAATTTAGATTTTGCTCCAACATTTCTTGATTATGCCAATGTCGAAAAGCCTTCCGATATTCAAGGAGAATCTTTCAGAAAAATTGTAAGTAAAGAATCCTCAGAATGGAGAGATGCAATTTACTACACTTATTATGAGTATCCGTCAGTGCATATGGTTAAAAGGCATTACGGAGTTAGAACGGATCGCTACAAATTAATTCATTTTTATTATGATATAGATAAATGGGAAATGTATGATTTAAAAAATGATCCCTCTGAAATGAATAATATTTATGATAGTCCTGCCTACACTGAAATTAAAGATCAAATGCATAATCGCCTGTCTGAACTTAGAATAAAATACGGAGATTCAGATGAAATGGATAAGATGCATTTAAATAGATATCTTGGAGCTATTAATGCCGGCAAAGTATGGGGGATCAAAGAATGGAAAAAATAATTCCTTAAAGATTTATAAATATTTAGTTTACTTGATTTAAAAAAAAAATGCATAAGTTTACTCTCTAATTTTTAAAAAATATATAATGAAAAAATTGATTTTATTAATGATTTGTTTGTTTATCTCAAATATTGCTACTTCCCAATATGTAGCTTTCTACAAGTTTAAAACAGATCAGCCTGAAATGGTAGTTTCTATATTACAAGACATGATTAATTCTGATTGGGGAAANCAAATAAATGGGACATGTAACTTGTTTCAAGTTTTATTTGCTGGAAATGACGATTCTACTCATATTGTTAATTTTGATTTCATGACTGAAAAAGATTTAAACTCTTTTGTAGCTTCTGCAGCAGGATCAAAAATGACTCAACTTTTACAATCTAAAATGAGGTCTGTCACTGAATTAAAATCCACCTATGTTGGAACGCCTATTTGGTATAAAGGAGACTGGTCACCTGATCAAGTATTTATGATTTATGATTTAGATGTTTCAGATCCAGGCACCTATGTAAAAGAATTTACTTCAATGTCAAGTAAAATGGAGAAAAAAGAAGAAATTGTTGGTTCTTATGGGGTAGGTATGCCAATCCTTGGTCAATCTGAAGATTTTTCTCATTTTATTTGGATGGGAGCGCCAAGCATTGAAGCCTCTTTGAAACAAACTAAAAGAATATATGCTGACCCATTATTTGCTCAATTTAATAAAAATGTTTCCTCAATTAGAAAAATTAAAGGAACATGGATGATGGTTAGATTAGCAAAATTTAAATAACACTTAATTATTTCTTAAATTAAAGTAAAACCCTTCAATTGAAGGGTTTTTTATTTTTCTATAATTTATTCTTATAGTTAAATAAATTATAAAAATAACTTTTGCTTTTAACTATTATTGTAAATTACTAAATTCACAAAAAATAAACTAAAATGGAAAATTTTAAATCGGGAAAATGCCCTGTAATGCACGGCGGAAGTACTACTGTTGATACTTCNCCAACTAAATGGTGGCCTAAGGCTCTTAACCTTGACATGTTGAATCAACATGACACCAAAACTAATCCTTATCAAAATGGATATAATTATCGTCAATCTGTCAAAGATTTAGATTATAAAGCTCTTGAAAATGATATGCACAGTTTGATGACTACTTCTCAAGAGTGGTGGCCTTCTGATTGGGGACATTATGGCGGATTAATGATAAGAATGGCATGGCATGCAGCTGGTTCCTATAGAATATCTGATGGTAGAGGTGGAGCTGGAACAGGAAATTTAAGATTCGCTCCATTAAATTCATGGCCNGATAATACCAGTCTTGATAAAGCAAGACGTATTTTATGGCCGATCAAAAAAAAATATGGCAATAGCATTAGTTGGGCAGATTTATTTATACTTGCTGGAAATATAGCATATGAAAGTATGGGTCTTAAAATGTTTGGTTTTTCATATGGTCGATCGGATATATGGCATCCTGAAAAGGATATTTATTGGGGCCCAGAGAAAGAATTAATGGCACCAAGTGAAGAAAGATATTCTAATCTGAACGATGCTTCTACTATGGAAAATCCACTAGCAGCNACTCATATGGGNTTAATTTATGTAAACCCTGAAGGTGTAAATGGAAATCCTGATCCTCTTAGAACAGCTCTTCATATAAGAGAAACATTCGCAAGAATGGCTATGAATGACGAAGAAACTGTTGCCCTTACAGCTGGAGGTCACACTGTTGGAAAAGCCCATGGAAATGGAGATGCCAATATTTTGGGGGCTGAACCTGAAGGAGCTTCTATTGAANAACAAGGGCTTGGATGGTCTAACCCTACAAGATCTGGAGTTGGTAAAGATGCCGTTACAAGTGGTATTGAAGGCGCATGGACTACTAACCCAACAAAATGGGATAATGGTTATTTTCAAATGTTGTTTAATCACAATTGGGAACTGGCAAAAAGTCCTGCTGGTGCATGGCAATGGGAACCAACTGATATAAAAGAGGAAGATAAGCCTATTGATGCAAATGATCCATCTGTAAGAAAAAACCCTATAATGACTGATGCTGATATGGCAATGAGAGAAGATCCAATCTATAGAGAAATTTCATTGAAATTTAAAGAAGATCACGATTACCTTTCTGATACATTCGCAAGAGCTTGGTTTAAATTGACTCACAGAGATATGGGTCCAAAAACAAGATATATTGGACCAAGTGTGCCATCTGAAGACCTAATATGGCAAGACCCTATCCCAAAAGGAAATTCAAATTATGATATTGAATTAGTAAAAAGAAAAATTTCAGAAACTAATTTGTCTATATCTGATAAAATTACAATTGCATGGGATAGCGCAAGAACTTTTAGAGGATCTGATTTGCGTGGAGGTGCAAATGGAGGAAGAATTAGACTTAACCCTCAAAAAAACTGGGAAGCAAACGAACCCGAAAGACTTTCAAAAACATTATCAGTACTTGAACCAATTGCTTCTGAATTTAATATAAGTATTGCTGATGTAATTGTCTTAGCTGGAAACCTTGCGATTGAAGAGGCNTCTAAAAACGCAGGATTTGATAAAAAAGTTCCTTTTTCTTCAGGAAGAGGTGATGCAACTATTGAAATGACTGACTCTAATTCTTTCGCTCCACTTGAACCATTATCTGATCCATTCAGAAATTTTATCAAAAGTGAATATTCAGAAAATGCTCAAGAAATGATGTTGGACCGATCTCAATTATTAGGTTTAACTGCTCCAGAAATGACTGTTTTAATTGGAGGTATGAGAGTATTGGGAGCTAATTTTAAAAATTCCAAAGAAGGGGTTTTTACAGATACTGAAGGAGTATTATCAAACGACTTCTTCAGTAATCTAATGGATATGAATAATATATGGAAAGTGACTGGGGAAAATAGCTATGAAATAATTGATAGATCGTCTGGGAAATTGAAATGGAAAGCTACATCTGTAGATCTTGTTTTTGGTTCTAATTCCATTTTAAGATCTTATTGTGAGTTATATGCTCAAGACGATAATAAAGAAAAATTTGTTGACGATTTTATTTCTGTCTGGAATAAAGTTATGAATGCTGACAGATTCGACCTTGTAAAATAATTTAAAATATAATCCCCTCTATTTTTCTAATATTAGAGGGGTTTATTTATTATAAAATATCTTCTAAAGCTTTTTTTGTTTCCTTTGGGACTTCAACAGGTTTTTTTGAGTTTCTATTAACAAAAACATGAACGAATTCTCCAAAAGCTGAAACTTTTTCTTCTCCTTTTCTAAAAATTCCAAGACCATATTTTACTGAACTATAACCGATTTTAATCACTTTCATTCCAACTTCAATTTCATCTGGATAGGAAATTCCTGACAAAAAACTACAGTTAGAACTAACAACATAACCAACTATTGGAGATTCTTTGATTTTAAGACCTCCTTTATCAATTAAATATTTATTTACAGTTGTATCAAAATATGAATAATAAGTTACATTATTTATATGTCCATAAACATCATTATCCATCCATCTAGAATTAATTAAATGAAAATATTTGAAATTTTTCCTGCTTGGTTTTTCTGATTTTTCCATTTTTTATTAATGAAGTTTATTTAATATTTCCAAAACACATATATTTTATTTCAATATAATCCTCAATACCATACTTAGAGCCTTCTCTTCCTTGACCAGAGAATTTAACTCCTCCAAAAGGAGCAACTTCTGAAGAAATTAACCCTTCATTAATTCCCACCATTCCATATTCAAGTTCTTCAGCAACTTTCCAGCATCTAGAAATATTTTTAGAATAAAAATAAGATGCTAGGCCATAAATTGTATCATTAGCCATTTTTACTGCCTCCTCATCAGAAGAAAACTTATACAAAGGAACAACCGGTCCAAAAATCTCTTCTTTTGAAAACTTCATCTCAGTACTTGCACCTCCAATTACAGTTGGCTCGAAAAAACAATCACCAATTGGGTTCCCTCCTGTTAGAATTTCTCCACCTTTTTTAATTGCATCTTCAACAAAACTATTTGTTTTGGAAATTGCCTTTTTATTTATCATTGGACCAATTTTAACATCTTTATCAAATCCATCTCCAACTTTTAATTTTGAAACTTCATTACATAGCTTAAGACTAAATTGATTATAAATATCATCATGAATTAAAATCCTATTAACACAGACACATGTTTGTCCAGAATTTCTAAATTTTGAATTAATTGCTCCCTCAACTGCTTTATCAATATCGGCATCTTCAAAAACAATAAAAGGGGCGTTGCCACCAAGTTCTAAACTTAATTTTTTTAAACTTGAAGCGCTTTGTGAAAAAAGAATTTTACCTACTTCAGTTGACCCAGTAAATGATATTTTTTTTACCAAATTACTTTCACAAAAAACTTTACCAATAGGAGATGGGTCTTTCCCTAATACTAAATTAATTACTCCAGGAGGAAATCCTGCAACTTCGGCTAAATGTAATATTGCAGTAGCCACTAATGGTGTTTCCTCAGAGGGTCTAATTACGACTGTACATCCTGCAGCTAAAGCTGGAGCAACTTTTCTTGTAATCATAGCCAAAGGAAAATTCCAAGGAGTAATTGCAGCAACAACACCAATTGGTTGCTTCAATACTACAATTCTTTTATCTACTGAATTTGATGGGATTACATCTCCATATATTCTCTTTCCTTCCTCTGCAAACCATTTAATAAATGATGCTCCATACAAAACTTCCCCTTTACTTTCTTTGATAGGTTTACCGCATTCTAAAGTCATAATTTCTGCAAGGTCATCGGAATTTTCAATTATTAGATTACACCATTTTTCTAAAATTNCCGAACGATATTTTGCAGTTTTATTACTCCAAGATGAGAATGCATTATTTGCTGCATCTACAGCTTTTTTTGCAATTTTAGACCCTCCATCAAAGACTCTTGCTATTTTTTTATTATTTGAAGGATTAAAAACATCAAAATATAAATCGCCTTCTGATACCCATAGGCCATCTATATATGATTTATCAAAGATTAAATTCTTATTCATTAGTTTTTAATTAACATTCAGTCAAAAATAATAATTTGTCTGATTCCCTCGCCAGAAGCCANTCTATCAAAAGCCTGATTAACTTCACTCAATTTAATTCTGTGTGAAATTAATTTTTCTACTTGAAGTCTTCCAGACTTATATAATTCAATATAGGCTGGTATATCAATTGAAGGTATACANCCTCCAAGATATGATCCTTTTATAGTTTTCTCCTGACCTACCAAAGTGACCGGTGAAAGCTTTAACCTTGCCTCGGGGTTAGGTAAGGCTGCTGTAACAGTTGTTCCTCCTCTTTTAGTTGCATTAAATGCAAATTCCAATGCAGATATTGCTCCNGCAAATTCAACAGAAATATCTACTCCTCCACCAGTAATATCCTTTAAATAATTTAAAGAATTTTTATCAGAAGAATCAATAACATAATTTGCTCCAAAAGATTTAGCTATTTCTCTTTTTTTTGGATTTATATCTGCAGCAATAATTTTTGATGCTCCAGCTGCTTTAGCTCCCAAAATTGCAGCTAATCCAACTCCCCCTAATCCTATAACCAAAATTGTTTGNCCAAACTTTAATTTAGCAGAGTTAACAATTGAACCNACTCCAGTTAAAACAGCGCATCCAAAAAGTGCTGCAATTTCAAAAGGTACATCTTTATCAATTTTGACTATAGAGTCAACTGATCCCACTGCATATTCAGAAAACCCTGATACTCCAAGATGATGATTAATATATTCACCATTTAATTTAATTCTTCTATTTCCACCAATAAGAGTTCCATCATTATTTGCCTTAGCTCCTGGCTCACATAANGCAGCTCTACCTGATTTACAAAATTGACAATCCCCACAAGATGGTAAAAAAGCAAAAACAACATGATCCCCAACTTCAAACCTGTTTACTCCTTTNCCTAGCTGAATAATTTCACCTGAAGCTTCGTGACCTAGTAACATAGGGAGAGGTCTTGGTCTATTTCCATCTATTACNGAAAGGTCAGAGTGGCACAACCCAGCAGCTCTAATTTTAATTAAAACCTCGTTCNCTCCTGGCGGATCAATAATAAGATTAGAAATTTTTAAAGGCATAGAATCAAAATATGGTCTTTTAGATTCCATATTAAATAAAACTGCNCCCTTGGATTTTATTGTCAAATTAAAAAGTTTTTTGTTGATCCATCATCTCCTCCACTTTTAAAAAAATCTTTACCGTATATCAAAAATACTAAAACAATTCCTATTGCAAATCCCCATGATGCTCCTTTTGCAATAAGTACTGCAGCTATTATCCCTGCTATTCCCAAATCCTTTTTACTTTTAGATTCCAATATACCTACCTTGACACTTACAAAACCTTGAATAATTAATGTTAAAGCTAACGCAACTCCTAGTATTGGTTTTACTAAACTAACAATTGGAAGTAAAAAAAGACCAGTATTTGTTCCCCACCTGAATGATCCGCTTCCACCAAAAATTGAATTCATAGCTTTTTTCCCTTTTTTATATCTTTCAACAATAACAACGTGCATGGCAGCCCATAAGGGGCCACACATTGTGATATCAGGGCCAAAAAAACTCATCGCTGTGTTTCTTGCTCCAAAAATTATATGCGCTCTATTTGAGTCATAATCAACTATTTCGTCTTTTCTTTCACTATATGATTCTTTCAATATAGCTTCACTTTGAAGTACGTCCCCGAATAAAATTATATAAGTAGCAAATACTGTTGGCAAGGCACTTAAAAACATTGTCAGTGATGGTAATCCAACTCCAAAAATTGTATAATTTGAAAATAATAATTTAAAATCAGGTTTAGTTAATCCCCATTCTAAGTCAGGCCAAGTTGACTCATTTAGAATAGGAGAAATAAAAACGGCTATTAAAATAATTGGGAAAATACCAAGATTCCCTATGTGCTTAAAAAAACTATTTTTNTCCATTAATTTTGAAAAATGTGATGAATAAATAAGATAGAACGCAAGTCCNANTGAAATNCTAATTGAATAAGGATAAACATCAAACCTTCCACCATCATTGAAAACAGTTAAAATTGCAGAAATACCCGCTCCAATTATAATTCCAGATTTNATTGAAGANGGGATTAAACTNACTACTTTCTTTGCCAATTTNGTAACTCCAAGGAAAATTGATAATGTCCCTAACATTAATTGAAAAGCCATCAGTGCTTTTACTCTGTCTGGGCCCATATCAAAATCCTGTACATAGATCATAATAAGAGGTATTGCAGGAGTAATCCACCCCGGAACTGAAGGGTCTCCTAGTAGGTGATGGGTTAAATATAAAATACCATTTAGAATTACTATTGCCATTGCGGCTTCAAAAGGCATACCCAAAAGTTCCATAATAAGTGGTATAGCCGCTAAGTCAACTGCACACATCAAAAGTCCTTGAAAATAATCAGGCCATTCAAAACGGTAGTGAATAAATGGTATCCTAATCTTAAACGGTCCAAAAGGAATATGATCTATTTCTTTTTTGTTAATTTTACCTTTTAACGTATTCATTGAAATTCAACCTTTAATAAATAAAATTAAATAAATCGTTGAAGACTATTAAATTTGTTCTAATTTAAATTTAATATACCTGACTACACATGAATAAAGTATTTATAATTTTATTTTTTTTTACAATTCAAGTTCTTGGTCAAGAATCTAAACCTTATTTTCTAGCGCCTCCGGACCATTTTTTATTAAGTGCTGATCTTCATACACATAGTGTTTTTTCTGATGGCAGTGTCTGGCCTGATATTAGAGTAAAAGAAGCTATAAGAGAGAATATTGATCTACTAGCTATTACTGAACATTTAGAATATCAACCTTATAAAGAAGATATTCCTCATCCAGACAGAAATAGGTCATTTATTTTAGCTGATACAATTGCAAAATCATTACAAAGCAAATTGAGAATAATAAGTGGTGCTGAAATTACAAGAAAAATGCCTCCTGGCCATTTAAATGCGATATTTATTAATGATGCCAATACATTACTTTATGAAAAAGATTCTATAAAAGGAGTTGAAATTGCAAATAAACAAGGAGCTTTTGTTTTTTGGAATCACCCGATGTGGGGAGGACAGGAAAAAGATGGTATTTCTAGGTTATATCCTATTCATAAACACTTAATTAAAAATAAATTACTTCATGGAATTGAAGTTGTCAATTTATTTGATTACTCTCAAGAAGCTCTCAAAATAGCCTTGGAAAATAATTTAACTATTCTAGGCACGTCTGATATTCATGGTTTAATTAATTGGGAATGGAATTTAGATAAAGGAGGTCATAGACCTTTAACTTTTATAATAACTAAAGATGATTCTTTTAAAGGTATAAAAAATGCNTTATTTNAAAGAAAAACTATGGTTTGGTTNAATAATTTAATAATTGGAGAAGAACAAAATATTTCTCCAATAGTAAATAAAAATTTAGAATTACATTATTTAGGGTATGGGGAAAAAAGTCCCAATTTTGAGGAAGACGATAAAGGATCATTGGTTTTAAAAGTTAACTTAAAAAACAATTCCGCATTACCATACAAATTATTACATAATGGAGACTACACCTTTATGTCTCAGTCTAACCTGATTGAAATTCCTCCTTATGATAATTTAATATTAAGAGTGAAAACAATAAAAAAGAAAGATAAAATAGAATTATATTTTAAAGTTTTAAATGCAATAATTGGGCCTCAAAAAAATCTTGATATTATTCTTTCACATGACTGATATTATTTTAATTAAATGAAAAAACCTATTATTAAATGCAGTCAATGTGATATGGAATTTTATTCCGGTCATGAATACAGACTNCATTGGGAGAAACATTTAGATGAATATCTAGAAAGAAAGAAAAAAAAACTTGAATAATTATATTTCAAAACCTCTATTTAAATATGAATTGATTAAAGCTTCTTTTGGATCAATCTCCTTTATTAAGGATACAAACCTATCATACATAGGATATACACTTTTTAAATTAGTAGAATTAAATCCATGAATTTTACCCCAATGAGGTCTGGCCATAAATGGTTTCAATTTTNATTCAATTTCAGGNAGTATTGATAAAACTTCTTTCCCCATAGGTTTCCATGTAAAATGTATAGATATACTGTCCCGCTNGNATGTGGGACTCATCCAAAAATTATCAGCAGCAATGGAGCGTATTTCAGTAACAAATAAAATTGGTGAAATTTTATCTTTTAAGCTTTCAATTGACATTATTGCCTCATATGCCATAGAAATTGGAACAAAATACTCTGACTGTAATTCATCGCCATTACTTGGTGTAAAATTCATTTTAAAATGTGGTAATCTCTCATGCCATGGCCCGGAAATCCCCATTTGAGGTGTACAATTAATTGCAGAATTTGTCTTGATTGGATGTAAATCTCGCTTTGCAGGTGAAGCACCAAAAAATGAGTTTTTAAGATTTAAAAAATCACCTGATTTAGACTTAATCCATATTTGGTTTATATTTCTATCCAACCAATGAGTAAAAAAACTTACACTGTAACCAGATTTCATAATATCAAGAAAATTTTTCTTCAATACATCCATTGGCAGATTTTCAAAAACATATTGTTCGACATCAAAGGTATTTTCAATTCTCAATTTAATTTTAGTTATAATTCCAATTGCTCCTAGGCTTACTACTCCCCCAAAAAACAAATCGCTATTTTTAATTGGATCTACCCAAAAAATCTCACCACTTGAAGTAAGAAGTTCAAATCCTAATACTGAACTTGCTAAATTTCCATTAAAAACACCTGATCCGTGAGTTGCAGTAGCACACGCACCTCCAACAGATATATGAGGAAGAGAGGCAAGATTATTAAGAGCCCACCCCCTTTGATTCAAATATTGTCCTAATTCACCATATTTTATTCCTGAAAGAACCATTACATATTTTTCTTTTTCATTTAATTCAATTACAGAGTTTAAATTTTTTGTACTAAACTGAGTACCATTTGTGTCAGCAATGTCATTGAAACAGTGTTGAGTTCCTAATGCTTTTATTTTTTTTGATGAGACAATTTTGTTTTTTAATTCTTCAATAGAATTGACAAATTTTGTTTCTTTAGCTTGGTATGTATAGTTCCCTGACCAATTTTTAAGTCCTGAAATTTTCTCTTGGTTTAATTCGCAAGAAATTAAACTTGGTAAACCAATGGATAGAATTGCAGATTTTGAAATTTTTGAAATAAATTCTTTTCTTTTCATAAACTAATTANATTAAACTATTCTCCAATNACTGTAACTAATAANTTTCTATTNCCTGCATTATTTCTATGCTCACAAATATATATTCCTTGCCATATTCCCATTAAAGGTTTACCTTTTCTGATAGGAAAAGTAACTGATGAACCTAAAATACTGCTTTTAATATGAGATGTCATATCATCAGGGCCTTCAAGAACATGTTTATAATAATCAGCATCTTCGGGAACCATTTTGTTAAAGTGATTTTCAAAATCTTCTCTAACTGAAGGGTCAGCATTTTCATTTATTGTTAAGCTTGCTGAAGTATGTTTTATAAAAATATTAACAATCCCCGATACGTTGGGGATAATTCTCAAAACTTCATCTGTAATTAAATGAAAGCCTCTTGAATGTGGACTTAAAATAATTTCCTTTTGTATAATCATACTGTTTTTAAATAAACTTAAATCTATTCAATTAATAATAGAAACTCAAACTAATTATCTTTTTTATTTTTTTGATCATTTTTGATCATTTTTGATCTTTTTTGATCGTTTTATAACGTTTTTTGATCATTTTTGATNATTTTTTGATCGTTTTAGATCNTTTTTGATGATTTTTGATCNTTTTTGATCATTTTTGATGATTTTTTGATCTTTTTTGATCATTTNTGATGATTTTTTGATCTTTTTTGATCATTTCTGATGTTTTTTGATCTTTTTTTGATTATTTTAATTCATTTTTGATCTGTTTCGTTAATTTTTAAATATTTTTTGATGATTTTTGGTCATTTTTGATGATTTTCGGTCGTTTTTGATCGTTTTTTAATGATTTTTGATCGCTATTTAATCATTTTTTAATATTCATATATTCTATTTGAATAAAATAAGTAGCAATTTTTAAATAAGACTTAATGGAATATATATTTAATAAATTTTTTACTTTCGTAAATTAGAATAAATCTAAATAAGAAAATTTATTATCATGAAAAATATAAGCCTAGTCATCATTCTTTTAACTTTTATTTTAGCAGGATGTAATACAAATATTAAAAAGACAGAAGAAATTAACCTTTACAGTCAAAGACATTATACTGTTGACAAAAAACAATATGAAAATTTTGAGAAACAAACTGGTATTAAAATAAATGTGGTAAAAGCTGGGGCAGATGAATTAATTGAAAGATTAAAAAATGAGGGTGATAATAGTCCAGCTGATTTATTTATAACTGTTGATGCAGGGAAACTTCAAAAAGGATCTGAACTGGGTTTGTTTCAAAAAATTAATTTAAAATCTATTAATTTGAATATCGATCCTGAACTGAAAGACCCNAAGGGCTTTTGGNTTCCTNTAACATATAGATCAAGAATAATAGTTTATAGCAATGAAAGAATAAATAAAAATGAACTTAGCACCTATGAAGACTTATCCTCAGAAAAATGGAAAGGTAAAATTTTAGTAAGATCTTCGTCAAACGCNTANAATCAAGCCTTAATGTCCTCAATTATTGCAAATAAAGGATCTGAATTAGCACTTGAATGGTCAAAAAAAATAGTTAAAAATTTCGCTAGAGATCCAAAAGGAAATGACAGAGATCAAGTTAAAGCAATTGCCTCAGGCCAAGGAGATATTGCAATTGTTAACTCTTATTATATAGGCTTGCTTCTTTCTTCTGATAATGAGGAGGAACTAAAAGCAGGAAATGCAGTATCTGTTTTTTTTCCAAATCAAGGAATAAATGAAAGCGGGAGTCATATAAATGTATCTGGAATTGGTCTCACAAAAAATGCTCCAAATAAAGAAAATGCTCTTAAACTAATTGAATATTTAACAAGTATCGAGGCTCAAAAACTTTATGTGAATACTAGCTATGAATACCCTGCTAATCCTAATGTAATGCCAAATGAAATAGTAAAAAAATGGGGTTTATTTAAAAAAGATACTTTAAATTTAAATTCTCTTGGGATATACAGAAATGAAGCAATTAAAATATTTGATAATTCAGGTTGGAAGTAATAAAAAATTTAAATTTTGAATATAAAAGATGGACAATAGGTAATATAATTGTTGGATTAATCTTGCTATTACCCATAGCTACCCTCATATTTAATCTTTTTAAATCAGAAAATACTTCATTAAAATACCTTTGGGAAAACTTACTACTTAGCTATAGTTTAAATACAATTTATTTAGTTTTAATTTCATCCTTAAGTGCAATTATTTTTGGAGTATTCCCTGCTTGGATAATTAGTAACTATTCCTTTAAATACAGAAAAACGTATGATATACTTCTTTTTTTACCCTTATCAATTCCTACCTATATAATGGCATTTACCTATAGCGATCTGTTGAGCTTTACTGGTCCAATTCAATCTTTTTCTAGGGAGTATTTCCCAGGGTTTGCAGATATTATTAATAGAGATTATTTACAAATCGAAATATTAGGAGTCCTCCTTGGCCTTGCCTTATATCCATATATTTATACTGCCGCAAGAATTTCATTCAATTATCTCGGGTCAACCTACATTGATGTTTCTAAAACATTAGGGTTATCAACATTGAAGACTTTTTGGAAAGTAATTTTGCCTTTATCAATTCCTGCAATAATTTCAGGTCTTTTTTTGGTAATTATGGAAGTTTTAAATGAATATGGGGCTGTAAAATATTTTGGAGTCAATACATACACGACTGGTATATTTAGGGCTTGGTTCTCAATGGGAGAAACACAAACTGCAATTCAACTAGCCTGTTTACTTCTTTTTTTTGTTTTAATATTATTCTTAATAGAGAAAAAATTAACCTCAAAAAATAAGTTTTTCTATCCTTTAAATTCCAGAATACAAAAACTGAGTAAAATCAATAAAAAAAACTTAATAATTTCTCATATAATATGCTTATTCCCAATTTTATTTGGGTTTATAGTTCCAGTTATCTTTTTAATAAATAATTCTTTATCAATAATTAATACTATAAATTTTAATGAACTTTCAATACTTTTAATCAACAGCTTAAGCGTTTCTGGCCTCTCATCTTTTTTAATTGTATTAATAGCGCTAATTTTTATTTTTGTTGAAAATATTTCTAAATCAAAAATTAATAAATTAATTACTCAGTTTATTTCTCTGGGCTATGCTTTACCTGGAGCTGTAATTGGTCTTGGGTTAATTATATTTTTTTCAAATCTGCAGAAATCATTTTTATCAATATCACTTATTGGATCATTTTTTATTTTAATTTATGCATACATAGTAAGATTTCTTGCTGTCGGAATATCTCCTATAAGGTCCAATACTAAAAAGCATCCTGATACCATCAACGAAGTAGCCATTACTTTAGGTCTAAGCCCATTAAAAATGTTGCAAAAAATTTATTTGCCAATTAATAAATTTGCATTAATTAGTGCATTTATTTTAACCTTTGTAGATCTATTAAAGGAGCTACCTATTACTTTAATATTAAGGCCTTTTAATTTTGATACCCTNGCTACTCAAACATATCAATTTGCAATTGAAGAAATGTTAAGAGAATCCTCCATTTATTCTTTATCAATAATTTTTCTAGGTTGCATTATGTTATTAATTTTGAAAAAAATACTAAATAAACAATTGGATGTATCTTGAAGTTAAAGATCTAGTTAAGTATTATAATAAAANTGATNTATTAATTAAAAAATTAAATTTTTCAATTAATAAAGGAGAAATAGTTTCATTTATTGGGGAAAGCGGTTCTGGGAAAACTACTTTTTTAAAATGCATTTCTGGACTTGAAAAAATTAATTCTGGATCTATTTCCCTTAANCAAAAAATATTAAATGATGAAAAAATATTTATTAAACCNCAGGAAAGGAATATAAGTTTTGTTTTTCAAGATTATCCTCTTTTCCCCCATCTGAATTTAAAAGAAAACATCATTTTTAATCTNGANAAAAAATATTTAAAAAAACTTGATTATATAGTTTCTTTAACAGGCNTAGCTAAACTTTTNGAAAGATTACCTCATGAGTTGTCAGGGGGAGAACAACAAAGAGGATGTATTGCTAGAGCTTTAATTAGAGAGCCNGATNTGNTATTACTTGATGAACCCTTTAGCAATTTAGATTCNAAAATTAAACATTCTATAAAAGAGGAGCTTCATAAAATAATTAAAAAATCTGGTGTGACAACAATTTTAGTGACACATGATATTGAAGATTCTTTAAATATTTCGGATAAAATATTAATATTCAANGCTGGNGTGCTTCAACAATTTGATAACCCAATTAAAATGTATTGTGAACCCGCAAATTGTTATTGTGGGAGGATTCTTGGAGAACTAAACAAGATTTTAATCGATAAAAAAAACTTTTACTTAAGACCTGAAAATATTAAAATTATTTTAAAATCCTCATATGAAATTATGGTCGAATCTTCATTATTTCAGGGTAAAGACTATAAAATTCAAGGGGTTTTTAAAAACGAGAAATGGACATTATATTCAAAAAATAATTACAAAAAAGGAGATAAAATATATGTTGATTTTGANAAAAATGATCTGATATTTTTTGAACCTTATTGTGAGAACTTCTTCCAATAATTAACAATCACACCTTTCACAACTACAATCNTCACAACTGCATTTTGTCAAACAATAATTACAACTACAATNTTTCATAAATCNAATATTTATATNNAAATATACTAAAATACTGAATCTTATTTTTTTTATTGAAAAAACTTAAAATTAAGAATTAGATATTTTATTAGTAGATTTGAAAAAATCTAAACAATAAAAATGGAAATTTCAACAATTGACTTAATNGTATTTGTNCTTTATGCTGTCCTTATTTTGAGCATAGGACTTTACGTNTCAAGAGAAAAAAAAGGTGAAGATAAAAGTGCGGAAGATTATTTTCTTGCAGGTAAATCTTTGCCATGGTGGGCGATAGGGGCCTCNCTTATCGCAGCGAACATATCAGCTGAACAATTTATTGGAATGTCAGGCTCNGGTTTTGCCCTTGGCCTTGCAATTGCNTCNTATGAGTGGATGGCTGCNATTACTTTACTTGTAGTTGGAAAATTCTTTCTCCCAATTTTTATTGAAAAAGGGCTCTATACAATCCCAGAATTTATTGAAAAAAGGTTTAGTACAAATCTAAAAACAATACTTGCCGTATTTTGGATTGCATTATTTGTTTTTGTGAATTTAACGACAGTACTATACTTAGGAGGTAAGGCNTTAGATACAGTTATTGGAAATGGAGATGGTTCAATTTTTCTAAATAGCATAATTGGCCTTGGCCTTTTTGCTGCTGCCTATTCTTTATGGGGAGGTTTAGCTGCTGTAGCTTGGACGGATGTGGTTCAAGTAGTACTTCTTATTTTTGGAGGTCTATTAATGACCTATTTCGCATTAACTAATGTTACTGANTCTGGTAATTTTATTGATGGATTAAAATATGTTTATAATGCGGTTCCAGAAAGATTTTCAATGATACTCTCCAAAGGGGAAATAATTACTCCCAATGGACGTGATGCATGGAACGATCTTCCAGGAATAGCTGTACTTATTGGAGGTATGTGGGTTGCTAATTTATATTATTGGGGGTTTAATCAATACATAATACAAAGAACCTTAGCTGCGAAAAGCCTTGAAGAGGGTCAAAAGGGAATAGCATTTGCAGCNTTTTTAAAATTAATTATTCCAGTAATTGTTGTACTTCCNGGGATTATNGCCTATGTAATGAATTTAGATGAATCAGGTTCTTTAACTCGAGAATCTATTGACCAAGGATTTATTGGTTCAAATGGGAATATTGCTAATGATAATGCTGCCCCGTGGTTAATTAAAAACTTTATACCTGTTGGGATNAAAGGTCTTATACTTGCTGCTTTATCAGCAGCTATTGTTTCATCACTTGCATCAATGATCAATTCTACTTCGACAATTTTTACTATGGATATATACAAATCTATTTTTAATAAAAAAGCTGATGANAANAAAATGGTAAAAGTTGGTCGTNTAACTGGTTTAGTTTCATTAATTATTGCTATGTTGATTGCCCCTCAACTTGGAAATTTAGGTCAAGTTTTTCAATTTATTCAGGAATATACTGGAGTGGTTAGCCCTGGAATTTTAGGAGTTTTCCTGATGGGTCTATTTTACAAAAAAGCTACAAATAATGCGGCTATTTGGGGAGTNATCTCATCAATCCCAATTGCTATGTANTTTAAAGTNGCTCCAAATGGGTGGTCTAATTCATCNATATTTATCGATAATATTCCATTTATGCATCAAATGCTGATAACTTGCCTTGGAACAATATTTATAATTATTAGTATTAGCTATTTAGAAGGNAATAAAGAAGACCCTAAAGGAATTAAACTAAGNAAGAGTATTTTTGATACATCGCAAACCTTCAATNTATCTGCCATTTCAATAATGCTAATAACTGCATTTTTATATGCGATATTTTGGTAAATAATAAAAAAGTTGATTATTTTTCAGAAAAAAAATATTATTATTAATTAACAAAAAATTAAATTTCTATGAAAGCCCATTCAATGTCAATAATCAATTCAATTATTTTAATTTTAGTAAGTGCCTGGGGATATTTTTCCTCAGACAGTCCATCNGTAACAGCNCTAATTCCGTTATTTTTTGGAGTTGCTTTAATTCTATGCTATCCCGGTGTCAAAAATGAGAATAAAATAGTCTCTCATATTGCTGTANTGCTAACATTACTTATTTTAGTTGCNCTCTTCATGCCCCTAAATGGAGCTATTGGAAGAGGTGATTCCCAAGCTAGAAACCGAATTATACTAATGCTTTTATCCTCAGGAATTTCGATNGTATATTTCATAAAAAGTTTTATTGCCGCCAGAAAAAAGAAATCATGAGAAAGTTTTTAATTGATGGAGCTGCCATTTTTTTTAGTATACTCGCCTCATTTTCAGTTGAAAACTATAGAGAAGATTTAGAAAAAAAATCCATTTTAAATGATTCTGTTATAACTCTTGGTGAAGAAATCTCAAACAATGTTGAGTACACAAAAGAACACCTGAAACAAATCAAAAATATCGGGTATATGACAGAATATATTATTGACAATTATTACAGCCTAAAAATTGAAGAATTGTATAATATTCATAANAACAATCCCTTTTTACACGGATTTGACATAAATGGAAAAATAAAATATATCAAACAATACAGTGACGGTGAAATAACTTCTTTTTTTTATGCATGGTTGGCATGGGAACCTGAAAATATATTTTTTCTATCAATGTTGAACTCTGGAGCCCTACTAAAAATTAAAAATACAAAACTTAGAAGAGAAATAGAATCTATATACACACGCCAAGAAGAAAGAGTAAATGGAATGGCTTTGGCAACTCAATCAATTGGTGAGCCTTCAATAGAATGGTTTGAAGAAAAAGAAAATTTATATAAAAGTGATGTTTCAAATAAAGATGTTTTTTATAAACATAGAGATCAAAAACTTAAAAATATTATGAAAAATAAACTGGGTTTATTAAATAATAGAATATCAGATATAGAAAATTACTTACAATCTCTTCAAAATGTTGTTAAATTGATAAGTTCTGAGTATAAAAAACTGGATTGATTTAAAACGCTGTTGTATTATTTTTCAAATCTAACTCTTTGATCCATACATTCCTATAAAGCACTTCGTGACCTTCAGATTGTAATTTTAAACCACCANGNCTTGGAGTTATTCCAAATCCATTATTATTACCGCCATCAAGACCAGAGAAAGGCCCTCCCCAAACTTTTTTAATACTNACGTTGTCATGAATTAANTTTTCATTGAAATAAACTGTGACTTTTGGTTGGTCAATAATTGAGTCGTTTATAAATCGAGCCGCTTTAAATTTAATATCGTAAGAATTCCATTTACCAAGGCCATTATATATATCATAGGGAGCAGACTTTTCATTAATAACGGCTCCAAGACCGTGCTTTGTAGAATCACCGTCTTTTATTTGAATTTCATATCTGTTTTGAAGATAAACACCACTGTTACCTCCCTTATTCACTATCAAAAACTCTATGTGGAGTCTGAAATCGTTAAATTTTTTTTTAGTCACAATATCTGCCGTTCCGTAAGCCCCTCCAATTGCTGCAGAATCAAAAGTATTTAATACCATTCCTTCGTTAATTGGATCCTTGACAACTTGCCATTTAATGGGTAACTCAGCTTTTAATCTTGGCCCCTCCCAGTAGGTCCACTTATTATGCAACATTTCATTTGTTCCATCAAATAAAAATTCACCNCCGTCNACAATTTTTGCNTTCAACCCAATATTCAANTCATNATTTTGAGAAAAAGAATAAAGAGAAAAAAGAAAANCTATTAATAAATTAATTTTTGAATTATTCATGTAAATATTTTTTAAATGAATTTATAAAATTTTTTATCTATAAAAAATAAATATAATGATGTTCTTAAATTACATATTTATTCTTATTTAGATTTAATAAAAATAACTTGCGTGTTTTAAAATAATGTTATTTATTTGTAATCATTCTAAATAAAATTTAAATACGACGAAAATTATAACAAAAATAACAACCTTGATTTGTTTACTCATTATAGCATCATGCTCTAAAGATGAATACTCAGGACCAGCCTCTGCAGATTCTTTTATAATAAAAGAAGTAGAGGTTGAAAAAATAGTTGAAGTACCTACGACAGTAACGGTTAATGTACCTACACCTGTTGCACCCTCNGACTATGATTTCAATAGAAAAGGAATTTCTACTGTTTATTATACTGGNCAAAGTAGTAGGCTTAAAATGGCTGCAGCTCTNGGNTCTGCAATGAANAGTAATGCNTCCACTAAGGAACAAATTAAAAATATGTTTGATAATGGTGAAGGATTTNCTGACGCTACCTTAAATGGGACAGGTAAAAAAGTTGGAAATAAAACCGGAGCTTATGGTTCAGCTACAGTAAAACCAATATTTGATACATGGATAACTGACTTTGTGGATAATGTAATTCCTGCTTGGAATAATGACGCTTCAAAAGGAGTAGCTGGTAAATATACTGATCCAGGTACCGGCGGAAGAACAGTTTACATTAACAAACAAGGCAAGGAATACAATCAATTATTCATGAAAGGTTTAATTGGAGGAATGGCAAATGATCAAATCATAAATGGCTATTTATCTCAAAGTAAACTTGATGGTGTAAAAGCCAATAACGATAGTGGTGTATTTGAATATACTNCCCCTGGCTCTGCTGAAGCAAACGTTACTAAAATGGAACATTATTGGGATGAAGGATTTGGCTATTTATATGGCCTTGATGACCAAACAAATCCTAAATTAGGTGCTTCAGGTGACGTATTACTTAATAAGTACCTAAAGAAAATTGAAGCAAGTGACGAGCCTGGAATAGCAAAAAAAATATATGATGCCTTTACCCTTGGTAGAGCAGCCATTACAGCTAAAAATTACACTCTAAGAGATGAACAAGCTAAAATTATAAAAGTTGAATTATCTAAAGTTATTGGATATAAAGCTGCCTACTATATGTATAGTGGAGGAAGCAATATAGATTCTGGTAAGATAGCTAATGCAATGCATGCTTTATCAGAAGGGTATGGTTTTATTTTGAGTCTACAATACACTCAAAAAGCTGATGGAACCCCATATATGACTAATGCTGAAGTAAATGCCTTGCTTGCAGAACTGGATGCAGGAGACGGCTTTTGGGATCATACAAAAGCTACTTTAGGAGTAATAGGTAAGAAAATAACCGATGCAACTGGTTTGTTGCCTCAAAACGTTTACTAATTTTCCCAGATACAGAAATTAGTAGTTTAGTTTATTTTTTTGCAAATAGCGGTTATTAATTTAACCGCTATTTGTAGTTAAAAAAAAAGAAAAAATGAAAAAAATTTTAACACTTTTAATTTTAATTTTATTGATCACTTGCTCCAAAGAAAGTGNATCTGACACTATAGTAAGCGTTGTTGATGCAACCCCTGTTGTTGCTAACAGCTCAGATACTTCNGCAAATAATGATGCTGATTCTANTACTGAAACTAATACTTNGGATNCATCAAGTGATTCAGAAAGTGCATCATTTGATAGAAAAGCAATGCTTGNAAACTGGGTTAATAATATTATTATACCACTAAATGAAGACTTCAAAACAAAATTAAATTCCCTTAAAGAAGAAACATCTAAATTTAAAACTTCTCCAAATAGTGAGAATTTAAAACTAGTAAAAGAAAAATGGCTCATAGCATATAAGTCTTGGCAACATATTGAAATGTTCGATTATGGTAAAGCTGAAGAAATATATTACCAGTCAAAAATGAATGTTTATCCTACTGANNCAGAAAGAGTCGAAAGAAATATTTCAAGTGAGACATACAATCTTGATAATGCAAATAACAATGATGCTCAAGGTTTCCCTGCGATAGATTACATGTTNTATGGAATCGCTGATACAGAAGAAAAAATTATTGAAAAATTTTCTCAATCTGACAATAAATACATTTCATATCTCACTAATGTAATTGATAAAATGTATAGGGTTACAAGTGAGGTTTCTAGCTATTGGACTGACAGCAAAGATTCATTTATTTCCTCAACAGAAAATACAGCAACATCAAGTATTAATAAAGTAACTAATGACTTTATTTTTTATTATGAGAAGGGTTTTAGAGCAAATAAAATTGGAATTCCTGCAGGAGTATTTTCAGGAACTACATTACCAGACAGAGTTGAAGGCTATTATAGTAAAATATATTCTAAAGAATTAGCCTTAGAAGCTTTAGCTGCTGTTGAAAATTTTTTTAGTGGAAAAAAATTTAATTCTGATATTAAAGGTGAAGGCCTTGAAACATATTTAAATTTTCTAAAATCAGATGGTACTGATTTGAGTAAATCAATCTCTGACCAATTTGCAATTGCCAAAGAAAAAATTAGTGGTCTTAATGAAGATTTTACTTCCCAAATAAGCTCTGACAATAATAAAATGTTAGTTACTTATGATGAAATACAAAAAGGTGTTGTTTTTCTAAAAACTGATATGCTGCAAACATTGAGTATTAGTGTTGATTATGTTGATGCTGACGGAGATTAATTTATAATTAGCCATGAATGATTACACTAAATTCATATTTATCAAAAACTTATGATTCCAGCCCACTAGTCGTATTTAGGATTGGATTTGGACTTTTAATGTTAATCAGCCTTATAAGGTTTTGGAGTAATGGATGGATAGAAGAATTGTATATTAACCCAAAGTTCCATTTTTCATATTATGGCTTTGAGTGGGTAAAACCCCTTGGTGATTTTACTTATGTTTTATTTTTAATTTGTGGTTTATCCTCCATTTTTATCGCTTTAGGATATAAATATAGATTTTCAATTATCTTATTTTTTTTAAGTTTTACCTATATCGAATTAATGGATAAAACAACATATCTAAATCACTATTATTTTATAAGTGTTTTAAGTTTTTTAATGATTTTTTTACCCCTTAATATAAGATTTTCAATAGATTCATATCAAAGAAAAATTTCTTACAATAAAGTCCCTTGTTGGACAATTGATAGTATTAAACTTTTAATAACTATAGTGTATTTATTTGCAGGAATTGCAAAAATAAATTCTGATTGGCTTTTTAAAGCTATGCCTTTAAAAATATGGCTGACATCAAAATATGACCTCCCTTTAATAGGAGAAACCATTATGCATAAAGAATGGTTTCATTACTTAATGAGCTGGGGAGGGATGTTTTATGATCTATTAATCCCATTTCTTTTATTAATTAGTTTTACTAGGGGATTTGCTTTCTTATTAGTTGTATTTTTTCATGTTTTCACTGTCATTTTATTCCCTATTGGAATGTTTCCATACATAATGATTTTTAGTGCTTTAATTTTTTTCAGTTCTAAATTTCATGAAAAAATAATATATAATATTTCTAATTTTTTAAATAAACTGATTAAGAGTAAAAAGATTTTTAAATTTTACAATACGTATAAAATTAAAAATACAAAGATCCTATACCCAGTTATAGTTCTGTTTTTTATTTTTCAAATTACTTTCCCACTAAGAAATCTTTTATATGAGGGTGAGCTTTTCTGGAATGAAAAAGGNTATAGATATTCATGGAGAGTGATGCTCATGGAAAAAATGGGTTACACAACATTCAAAGTAAAAGATTTAGATTCAGGAAAATCATTTTATATAAATAACAGTGATTTTTTAACACCTTTTCAAGAAAAACAAATGAGCTTTCANCCAGATTTCATAATTGAATNTGCTCATTTCATTGGTGATCACTATAAACTAANTGGAATTAAAAATTTNTCNGTTAATGCTGATAGCTTTGTAGCNCTNAATGGNAGAAANAGTCAAAGATTTNTTGATCCTGAAATTAATCTCTATTTAGAAAAAAGATCATTGAAAAATTATAATTGGATTTTACCTTTCNAAGATGANATTAGAGGTTTTTAAAATTATTTTTTTATTTAGCTTAATTGGATTTTCACAAAAAAAAGTTGAAGGAACAATTTTTTTTAATACNGGCGAAATAATACCTTTTGTTGAAATTTATGACGAGAATCAGTATTTAACTATTTCTGATTCACAAGGTAAATTTACTTTCTTCAGTTTTTTAGATGAAAAAAAGTTATTTTTTCTCATTNATGATTNTACCTATGAAGAAATAATNGATNTTAAAAAAGAAATAACTCATGAGATAATAATTGACATTAATTCAGTNAATCTTGANGAGGTNACTTTAATTGCAAATAAAAAAAAATCATTTCAACTAAGAAAGTTAAAGGATGTTGAGGGTACAACAATTAATGCAGGTAAAAAAAATGAAGTTATATTACTTACCCAAGCTATTGGTAATATTGCATCCAATAATTCTAGACAAATTTATAGTCAAATACCGGGCTTAAATATTTTTGAAAGTGACGATGCTGGAATACAACTAAATATAGGAGGAAGAGGATTAAATCCAAACAGGTCTTCCAACTTCAATACACGCCAAAATGGGTATGATATCAGTGCAGATGTATTAGGGTATCCTGAAAGTTATTATACTCCTCCCGCGGAAAGCCTGAAAGAAATTCAAATAATAAGAGGAGCAGCTTCTTTACAATATGGAACTCAATTTGGAGGTTTGGTTAATTTTATTTTTAAAGAACCTGAAATGGATAAAAAAATTGAATTATTATCCAGAAATACTATAGGTAGTAATAATTTATTTACGAATTTTACTAGCCTTAGTGGTAAAAAAAATAAAATCAGCTATTATACTTTTTTCAACTTTAAAGAAGGGGATGGATTTAGACCGAACTCAAATTTTAATTCAAAAAATGCATTTTTAAATCTTAACTATAACCCGAGCGATAAAGTATTATTTAAATTAGATTTTACTTATTTAAAATATTTAGCAAAGCAAGGAGGTGGATTATCCGATAAGATGTTTAAAGATGATCCCTACCAGAGCAATAGAAGTAGAAACTGGTTTGGAATAGATTGGTTTGTTTATAATTTTAAATATCAGCAAAAATTAAGTTTAGATTCAACTTTAAGTATAAGCCTTTTTGGTTTAAATGCTACAAGAAACTCAATTGGATTTAGAACCAATCGCGTTGATCAAATAGATCCTCTTTTAGAAAGAGACCTTATAAATGGGGACTTTAATAATTTTGGCGCAGAAATTAAATATTTAACAAAATATAAAATATTAAGTTCCCCTTCTACATTGCTGTTTGGATCGAAATTATATAATTCTAGAAACTATAGTGAACAAGGCCCAGGATCGGATTCTTATGATGCTGATTTTGAAATAAAAACTAATGAATTCCCTAATTATACCAATCAATCTAATTATAAATATCCTAATTATAATTATGCTTTTTTTGCAGAAAATATTTTTTATATTAATGAAAAGATATCGATTACTCCAGGTTTTAGATATGAATATATTCAAACTGAAAGCGATGGCTACTACAAAAAAATAAATTTGGATGGTGCTGGAAATGTAATATTAAACAGCACAATAGATAATTCAGAAAAAAGAAAAAGGAATTTTATTCTTTTAGGAATTGGTTTTAGCATAAAGCCAAATAATTCAATTGAAATTTACTCAAATTTTTCAGAAAATTACAGATCAGTAACATTCGCAGATATTAGCATCTTAAACCCTGCCTTTTCAATTAATCCTAATATAAACGATGAAAATGGTAACACTTTCGACATAGGAATTAGAGGAAATTTTAAAAAACTAATTTCTTACGACATCAACTTTTTTAACCTGAATTATAAAAATAGAATTGGATTTGTTCAAAAAGTTACTGCCATGGGTAATGTAAAAAGTGAAAAAGGAAACGTAGGGGATGCAAGAATTAGTGGGATTGAATCTTTAGTGGATTTTAATTTGTCAAGAATTTTTGATTTGGGGGACAACTACATATTTAATTACTACATAAATTATTCATACATAGATTCAAAATATATAAATTCTGATATTCCTGGTGTTGTTAATAAAAGAGTTGAATTTGTCCCTAAAAACAACTTAAAAACTGGCCTAAGATTTGGATTTAAAGATTTTATTTTTAGCTATCAATATTCTTATATTTCAAACCAATTTACTGATTCCTCCAATGCAATAGATGGAAGTCTTAGTGGAGTAATTGGCGAAATTCCTTCATATAAAATTTCCGATTTATCGGCGAGTTACTCTATTAACAAACTTAAGTTTGAATTAGGGGTAAATAATCTCTTAAAAGAGAAATATTTTACAAGAAGAGCGACTGGCTATCCAGGTCCAGGTATAATACCGTCTTCCCCTCTTTCATATTACCTAACATTACAAATAAAAATTTAATCTATTTAATATGTGTAACAAGAATATAAAAATAATTTCTAGTATCAAAGAAGGCTCTCTAATCAAGTGTCAATGTGGGTCTTATACTTTTAAATTCAATAATATCATTTTTGAGTTTACTGAGTATGAATTAAGGTCTTTTAAAAAATACCTTATGAAAATCAATGTTGATTACTGGGAAAATCAGTGCATATGTAATATTTCAACTTGTAGGAAAATTCCTGTTATTACAAGTCAAGGTAATTTACTTTTAATATTTAATAGATTGGAATTTGAAAAAATTAAAAAAATAATTTTTCCGAATAAAAAAAGTAATT
>NHJR02000024.1 GCA_002169155.2 Flavobacteriaceae bacterium TMED220 | reverse complement strand
GCGACGTATTTCAAAAAAATGGATATACAAAGGAAGAAATGAAATTGGTAAATGAGACTCATAAAATTCTCTCTGATAATAATATTGGAGTTACTGCAACTGCTGTAAGAATTCCTGTAATTGGAGGGCACAGTGAGTCTGTAAATATTGAATTAAAAAAATCTGTTCCCCTATCAGAAATAAAATATTTATTAGATTCAAGCCCAGGGATAATTCTTGAAGACGATCCCAAAAATAATAAATATCCAATGCCTGTTTTTGCTGAAGGTAAAAATGAAGTTTTTGTTGGAAGAATAAGAAAAGATTTTTCAAATCCTAATACTATTAATTTATGGATAGTTGCAGATAATTTAAGAAAAGGTGCTGCAACTAATACAATTCAAATCGCTGAATATATTATTAAGCAGAATTGGAAATAATTTCAAAATTATATTTGAAATTGATCCATAAAACTTGTAGTATAGTTCCCGGACTTGTAATCTGGATCATCCATAAGTTTTCTNTGAAAAGGAATTGTTGTGGAAATACCTTCAATNACAAACTCATCTAAAGCTCTTTTCATTTTATTAATTGCTTCATCTCGTGTTTGAGCAGTTGNAATTAATTTTGCTATCATTGAATCNTAGTGAGGAGGNATTGTATATCCNGAATATACGTGAGTATCAATCCTTATACCATGACCACCAGGCATATTTANNTTTGAGATNTTACCNGGAGANGGTCTNAAGNCATTATANGGNTCTTCAGCATTNATTCTGCATTCTATAGAAAACAATTTTGGAAAATAATTATTCCCCGNTAAGGAGTGTCCNCATGCAACCTTNATTTGTTCTCTTATTAAATCAAANTCCATAACTTGNTCTGTGATAGGATGTTCNACTTGAATTCTNGTATTCATCTCCATAAAATAAAAATCTCTATTNTTATCNACTAAAAATTCAACTGTCCCAGCGCCTTCNTATTTTATGTATTCNGCNGCCTTTACTGCTGCTTTTCCCATTTTTTTCCTTAATGNNTCTGTCATAAAAGGNGATGGAGTTTCTTCAGTCAACTTTTGNTGTCTTCGTTGTATNGAACAATCTCTNTCAGANAAATGNCAGGCATTCCCAAAGCTATCTCCAACTANTTGAATTTCAATATGCCTTGGTTCTTGNATTAATTTTTCAATATACATTGAATCATCATCAAAAGAAGCTAAAGCTTCTTTTTTTGCGCTTTCCCAAGCTTTTTCTAAATCTTTTGCTGTCCATACTGATCTCATCCCTTTCCCGCCGCCGCCAGCTGAGGCCTTTAACATAACAGGGAATCCAATTTTTTTTGCAATTTTTAAAGCTTCATCAATATCCGCTATTTTACCTTCAGAGCCAGGGATAATTGGAACTCCAGCTTTTTTCATTGTGCTTTTTGCTTCCGCTTTATCACCCATTCTGTTAATCATTTCTGCTGAAGCACCAATAAATTTAATTTTATGTTCTTCACACATTTTAGAAAATTTTGCATTTTCAGATAAAAAACCATAACCTGGATGAATTGCATCAGAATTTGTAATTTCAGCAGCAGCTAATATATTAGATGCTTTTAAATACGAATCTTTACTTAATGCAGGACCAATGCATACTGCCTCGTCTGCAAACTTTACATGTAAACTTTCTTCATCAGCTTTTGAATAAACAGCAACTGACTTAATTCCCATTTCTTTACATGTTCTTATTATTCGAAGGGCTATTTCCCCTCTATTAGCAACTAGGATTTTATTGAATTGCATTTAAGTATTAAATTGGTTCTATCAAAAAAAGAGGTTCATCAAATTCGACAGGGGTAGAATCTTCAACTAAAACCTTTAAAATTTTACCATCAATGTCTGATTCAATTTCATTGAAAAGCTTCATAGCCTCAATTACACAAAGTACGTCTCCTTTTTTTACTTCAGAACCAACAGAAATATAAGGCTTCTTGTCCGGTGACGGTTTTGTATAAAAAGTCCCAATAATAGGAGATTTTATAGTAACAACGTTTTCATTTAATTTTTCAGTTTCATTGGCTGTTGATGTATCTGTATCCTCAGGAAAAACTTCTTTCGGAATAATACTCAACTTATTAATATCTTCTGCTTTTAAGTTAGTAACTNNAGCTGACGATTTGTTATTAGATTTTGGTGAAGATCCTGTTTTGATGGATATTTTAGTGCCTCCTATTTCAAGTTTTACTTCTTCAACCTTATATTTGGAAACAAACTTTATTAGATTTTTAATTTCATTAATATCCATTATTTCTAATTTAGAATTAAGTTATTATCTTTTTTTTAAAAATAATTATATCCTCACTAAGTGAAGATAAGAGTTTTACTATAAAATAAAAATAAAAATTTANGCTTCAGCTGGTTCTTCATTGTCAATAAGTACTTTNCCTTTGTAGTACAATTTACCATCATGCCAATGAGCACGATGAAACAAATGAGCCTCATTGGTTGTTTTGTCTATAGCAATTTGAGAAATAGAGGCTTTATAATGAGTCCTTCTCTTGTCTCTTCTTGTTTTAGAAATTTTTCTCTTTGGATGTGCCATTTAACTATTTTTTTAATTATTATAATAAGTCTTTTAATTTGTCCCATCTNGGGTCTTTANCTTTAATATTTGATTTTGGGCTCAACTCTTNAAGTTTNTTCAAAATATTTGATTTTAATGTCCCATTCTTAATNCCTGGGTGTAATTTTTTAATTGGAACTGATAAAACAATCATTTCATAAANATACTGAGCAATGTTAANCNTATAACTTCCATGTTCTAGAATAATTATTTCATCATGATCATTATTAAATTTATCACCAAACTTGACTACAATTTGATATTTTTCGTCTATTAAATANTCANAAGGCTCATTTGATAAGTCGCANTTAATATTTATNAAACCTTTTGAATAAAAGTTTAATTTTAATAAGTTCAATTTCTTATCTAACTGAACAATGGATTTAATACTACAATTATTAAACTCAGTGTAATTAAAAATATCAAAGAACTGATTATCAATTCTAAAATCAAAATTATGGATTCCATCTTTTAATCCAATAAACTTTATATTATATTTATTAAGAGGATTCATAATTATGAAATAGCCAGCAAATTTAATAAAAAAAAGTCTAGAAAAATCAATTATTAAAAGACAATAAAAAATTAAACTTTTAAATCTTTCTATTTTTAAATATGTNTCTGGCTAAATGTANGGCTTCAACAAAAGATTTTTTACTAGCAATTCCCTTACCAGCTATTTCATATGCAGTCCCATGGTCTGGTGAAGTCCTAATCTTATTTAATCCACCAGTAAAATTAACACCTTTACCAAAAGAAAGTGTCTTAAACGGAATTAATCCTTGGTCATGATATATAGCAATTATAGCGTCATAATTCAAAAAAGCTTTAGATCCAAAAAAGCTATCCGATGGGAAAGGGCCATATATCCCCTTAAATTTTTTTCTAATTTTATTCAATATTGGAATTAATATTTTGTCATCTTCATATCCTATAACTCCATTATCTCCTATATGAGGATTAATTGATAAGAAGGCTATTTTAGGGTTGGAAATTCTAAAATCTTTTTTTATTGAATTATACATTAACTTAAATTTTTTTTTTATTAAAGCCTCTGAAAGATTAGGAACTACTTGATTCAAAGGTATATGGTCGGTTATTAATCCTAACTTTAATTTATCACTCACCATTAGCATAATACTCTCCCCTTCTAATTCCTTCTCAAGAAATTGAGTGTGTCCACTAAAATTAAATTTATTAGATTGAATATTGTTTTTATTTATAGGAGCAGTAACCAGAAGTGATATTAAATCTTTTTTTAGTGCTAAAGTTGAAGCCTCGAGAGAAGCCAATGAAACTTTTCCAGAATTTTTTTGACTTTTCCCAAATTTTACTACAAACTTTTCATCATAGACATCAATTAAATTTAATGAATTTAATTTAGCTTCTTTTATTTCTTTAATTGAATTAATTTGGGTTTTTAAATTAAAATGTAACTTTTGGAAGTTAATTAAGTCATAATTNCCAAATACAATTGGAATAAAAAAATCAAACATTTTTTTTTCTTCAAAAGCCTTTAATATAATTTCAATTCCAATTCCATTTGGATCTCCAATTGAAATTCCAACTTTAATTTTTTGAAATGATCCCATAAAATATTTGATTTATTATTATTTTTGAGATATCAAATTTAATGAATATTTCAAGTAATGTTTACAGGTATTATAGAGTCTTTTGGAAAAATTGAAAAAGTTAAAAAAAAAAACCAAAATATAGAGTTTGATATTAAAAGTAATTTAACAAAAGAATTAAAGATTGACCAAAGTGTTTCTCATAATGGCGTATGCCTTACGGTAACCTCTACAAACAATGATATATATTCAGTTCAGGCAATTCACGAAACCCTCAAAAAAACTAACTTAGGAACATTAAAAACTGGAGATATTATTAATCTTGAAAGAGGTCTAAGAATTGGTGATAGGCTTGATGGGCACATTGTACAAGGACATGTAGACGAAACGGGAATTTGTACTAATGTCAAAGAAGACGGAGGAAGTTGGGTATTCTCTTTTGAATATTCCAAAGACCGAAAAAATATAACCATTGAAAAAGGCTCGATTACTATTAACGGAGTAAGTTTAACAGTTGTGGATTCAGGTATAAGAAGCTTTTCAGTTGCAATTATTCCGTATACATATAAAAACACAAATTTTCATATGATTTCAAAAGGCTCAATTGTTAATCTTGAATTTGATATGATTGGTAAATATATAAGTAAACTCCATTCTTCTAATTATAATAAATAATTAAAAACTATATTTAATAAAAATACAGTCGATGGGCGTTCTCGAATTATCCACTATTTTATTNTGTNTAGCATCAATTTTTTCATTGATAAATCTTCGCTTNTTAAAANTACCTACNACTATTGGNNTNATGATTTTAGCGCTTTTATTATCTTTAATTGTATTAATAATTGGAATTATTTTCCCACCAGTTTTTCAAACAGTAACTTCTATTACTAAAGAATTCGATTTTAGTGATTTACTTTTTAACGTTATGTTACCATTTCTCCTTTTTGCAGGAGCAATAAGCGTAAATGTCCATGAATTATTAAAAGATAAAGTGACTATTTTACTTTTAGCAAGTTTTGGAGTACTATTCTCTACTTTTAGTGTTGGTTCCGGAATGTACTGGCTTATCCAACAGCCCATTTTTGGTTTAAATACTTTAGGCCTTTCATACATTGATTGTCTTTTATTTGGTTCATTGATTGCTCCAACTGATCCAATTGCCGTTTTAGCAATGATTAAAAAAATGAATTTATCATCAATTACTGAAACAAGAATAGCAGGAGAGTCATTATTTAATGATGGTATAGGAGTTGTGGTATTTTTAACACTTTTAGGAATCAAAGAAAATGGGTTGGAAAATATAAGCGCAATAGAAGTTGGAACCTTGTTTATAACCGAAGTCTTTGGAGGGATTGCCTTGGGTGCAGTTATGGGATTCTTTGGATTAAAACTGCTTAAATATATTGAAAATGAACACATGGAATTAGAGGTTTTAATCACAATTTCTTTAGTCTTATTATTACCAATTATTTCTCATTACTTTCATTTTTCTGCTGTTCTTGGCATTGTAATGATGGGTTTATTTTTAAACCAAAATATAGATGCAGACAAAGAAACTAAAGGANTTCAAAAAGCAATGAGNGATTATGTTTACAAATTTTGGCATTTATTAGATGAAACTCTAAATGCTATACTTTTTATTTTAATAGGNCTAGAGATTATTACAGTTTTTGAATCTTTTCAAATTCNATTTTTATTTGTATCCCTTNTAGTTATTNTTCTAGTTGTTGGTTCAAGATGGATTGGTGTTTCAATACCNATAGCNTTTTTNTCATTATTCAAAAANTTCGAAAAAAAAACAGCCCTGATTATAACCTGGGGTGGATTAAGAGGTGGNCTGAGTGTTGCTTTNGCATTAAATTTACCTGANGNTATAGGTGAAGGNAAAGCTTTNATCCTTTTTCTTACTTATGTGATTGTNCTATTTACAATATTAGTNCAAGGACTTACTTTAAAGAAGATNGTATAATAAAACTTCTTTTTTATTTCTTTTTGTCAAGCTTTTTAGNAGGNAAAAAAAATTCGACAATNACGCCTAAAAANCCAAATAAAAATCCTAGTAAAAATCCTTCATAATGTTTTCTTCCTTTTTTTTCAGCCAAATATGCGCCCAAAGCTCCAAAAATTATGGCTATTGCAAAAATAATTGTGAGGGATTCCATGAAAATTTTAATTTTTGAATTAATTATCTTTCGTATAAAATTGGATTCAAAGGAGAGTTAATAATTTGTCCAATTTTAGCATTAGGACACCATGTTTCCCAATCATTTTGTTGACCATCATTTTCAGGTTTTTTTAATTTCATTTTACTATCCATATATATGATAGTCATAACCTTTCTGATTTGATTAGATTTATTAGCACCTGCCCTATGAAATACCCATCCGGAATGAAAACTTACCTCCCCAATATCAAATGGCTCAATTATATGATTAAAATCAGTGACCCTTAATCTCTCATGGATTACTTTTTCACTTTCATCACTAATTGATAACTCTCGGCCTTCATTTATTTTGTGACTACCAGCGCTAAATTCTAGAGGGCCCATATCTTTTGGCGTTTCTTGAAGAGGAATCCATGCGGTTATGGTTTTGTCAGTCTGTAAAGGCCAATAATATTGATCTGCATGCCAAGGTGTTATTCCTCCACCCTTTTCTTTAAANAATGCTTGNTCGTGATANANCCTTACTCCAGAGACTTCCATTAACTCTGTTGCAATTTGAGATAATCTTTTACTAAATATTANTGATTTAACNTCTTCACTTTCTTTCCATAAATTAAATAATTGAAGAAATGCTTTACCATATGTATCTCTTTTTTCAATTGGAACTTTAATTGTATTNANNGACTCTACAGCCTCTGAAANCACTTTATTGNAATANAGAATTATNTCTTTNTCAAATACATTTTTTAGTTTTATGTACTTATTNTTCTTAAAAAACNTAANATTTTCATCTGATAGANAATATGGAGTGTCTANATTCTTCNTATTTATCATAATTGNTTATTAAAATAAATATAAATAAATTTTTGATTAAACTTTTAAAGATGAAAAAACATAATACATTTCAGAAGCAATTATTAAATTTGTCTTCATATACTCTTGGTCAACATATCTTGAGTCGTCAAACTTTTTTGGATCATCATATGGGATTGAAATTATTTTATCTGAACCTGATATAAAAGGACAGTTTTTTTCTGCTGAAGAACATGTCATTATAGCCGCAAAGTTATTTTTTGGATTAAACTTGTCATTAAATTTTTTTGAAAAACATAAAATTTCACTTGTATCATTTGAAAAACTCAACTTATAAATTGTTTGTTTTTTTTTTACTTTAGAATTTAATCTAAATCCACATTTAATTAGTGAATTAATTACATTTTCAGAAACTTCAGTTGAAATTGTTCCTCCAGAAAAAGACTTGAATTTTTTAATTTTAAAATACTCTGCTAATACATGAGCCCATATTTGACTATAATGACTCCTTCGTGAATTATGAGTACAAATAAAATTTAAATTGATATCTTTTTTTAAATCAATTTTAGTTTGGACATAATTAATAATTCCTACTAAAATTCTCTTGCGTGAAGAAATAATTTTATTGACTTTAAATTCAGTTATTTTATTTTCAATCTCAGAAAAAAGTAATGACATACTCAATAAATTTAAAAATTTTAAGTTAATTAATATTTAATTTTTCATTAATTAATCGAATTAGTATCTTTTAAACTATATTTATTATTTATAATTTTAATGAAAAAAACTGTAGCCAAAGAGGATTATTTAAAATTGATATATAAAATTATCGAAGAAGATAAAAAGGTATCTGTCTCATTAATTGCTAATCATCTTTGTGTTGGATATTCATCTGTTTCTAATATGCTTAAAAAACTTAAAGAGCTTGGTTGGATAGAATATAAGCCGTATAAGCCAATTTTTATGACGAAAAAAGGAAATGTTATTGCAAGTCAAATTGTTTCTAAACATAGACTTACTGAATCCTTTCTTGTTAATGTAATGGGTTTTAAAATAAAAGAGGTTCATGAAATCGCTGAAGAGATTGAACATATTAATAGTCCTAAATTTTTTAACAGGATGAAAAAAATTGTAAAAGATGCAAAGACAGATCCCCATGGCTCAAAAATTCCAAATTGTGAATTTTAATTTTAATAAAATATTTATTTTATATGGAAGAACTATTAATAAGTAATAATGAGTTGATTAACATGCTTTTAAAATTCTTTTTTAATACTTTTTTTATTGGAATTTTAATTAAAATTGTATTTACCCATAGCAAAGAAATAAGCCGACATGTTTCAACTTTTTTAATTATAAGTGTGATTGTATTTTTTTTATGTTTTGCACTGAAAAAGATTGATCTAAATTTTGGAATGGCATTAGGCCTTTTTGCTATATTTGGAATTATCAGATATAGAACGGAATCTGTACTTCCTGAGGAGATAACTTACCTTTTTGTCACAATAGGACTATCCGTAATTAATGCATTAACAGATGGGGTATTTGAATGGCTTACTCTATTATTAATCAACGTAATAGTATGCTTATCAGTATTATTTGCTGAAAAATTTCTACTACATGCTGAAAATAGTAGAATTTCAAAAAAACTAATAATAAATATTCCAATCAATGAATTAGATCTTGAAGAAAAAATTCAAAAAACAATCATAGATTTCGAAAAAAATCAAAATGTGACTGTCCAAAATCACACAATATTCAAAATTGATCACAAAAGTGGAATAACCCAAATTCACCTTAACTATTACAGTAATTAATTTAACAAATAGAATTTTTATATGCCATTATTAATTGTTTGTTTTGGGATTTTATTACTTTTTTTACTAATACTTTTTTTTAGATTAAATGCTTTTATTTCTTTTATAATTGTAT
>NHJR02000023.1 GCA_002169155.2 Flavobacteriaceae bacterium TMED220 | reverse complement strand
GGAATAAATTATGTTTTTAGAAATTATATCTCCCGATAAAATTATTTTCTCTGGTGAAATTCAATCAATTTCTGTTCCAGGTGTTAGTGGTTATTTTCAAATATTAGAAAATCATGCCCCAATAATTTCCTCATTGAAGTATGGTAAAGTTACTATTAAAGGAAATTTTGATGATTCAAAAAGATTTGAAAGCGCTTTTAAAAAGATTCAAGACAATATTCTTGAATTTAATATCAAGTCAGGTACTATTGAGACGAAGAAAAATAAAGTTATTCTTCTTTCAGAGTAATTAAGGTTTCTTTATGAATAATGCTTTTTTATTTATTTGCTTATTAGGATTTTATTTGAATATTTTTTCTCAGAATGATTCAATATCAGTAAAGAAATTAGATGAAATAATTCTAAATACTAGCAGAATAGACATCCCTTTTTCTGAAAATTCAAGGAGTATTCAAATAATATCTTCTAATGAAATTAAGAAGAGAAATCCTAAAAATGTAATTGAATTACTAAAGCAGATTTCAGGTATTGACATACGCCAGAGGGGTATTAACGGGCAGCAAGCTGATCTTTATATTAGGGGTGGGACGTTTGACCAGTCTCTAATTTTAATTGATGGAGTTAAACTTGATGATCCTCAGACTGGACATCACAGTCTAAATTTATTACTTCCAATTGAAATGATAGAAAGAGTTGAAATCATAAAAGGCCCTGCTTCAAGGATATACGGCCAAAATGCATTTACAGGAGCAATTAATTTGGTAACAAAAGATATTTTAGATTCAAAAACTTTTTTAGAGTTAAATACAGGCTCATTCAATCAAAAGATGATTAAATCTTCATTTGCAACAAAAAAATTAATAGCAAATTATTCATATTCTGATTCAGATGGTTATAGATATAATACTGACTTTATAAACAGAAGTTATTTGTTAAAATCTAATATGAAAATATTTGATCAACCTGTAAGCTTTTTAGGATTTTTTTCTGAAAGAAATTTTGGAGCAAATGGATTTTATGCCACTCCTTCTGCAAAAGACCAATACGAAGAAACACAAGGAAGTTTAATTTCATTTACAACTAAATTTTTAAAAAATAATTTTGTTTTTAAACCCAAGATTTTTTGGAGAAGACATCAAGATGAATATGTATTTATTAGAAATAATCCTTCTATTTATAGAAATCTTCATATCAGTAATAAAATTGGAGCAAGCATTGATCTCAGTTATTTTTCAAATNTTGGTACTACTGGNTTTGGGATNGATATTNCCAATACAAATATTATAAGTAATAACNTGGGCAATCACAAAAGAACNATAAGTAATTTATTTTTAGAGCATTTATTTTTATTATTTAATTCAAAGATGGATGTTATTTTAGGAACTTCTTTTAATCTTTATTCAGATTATGGCAATAAATTTTTTCCTGGTATNGAAATCGGCTATCAAATTAATAATTCATTTAAATTTTTTTTAAATCTTGCTAACACATATAGGATACCTACATATACTGATTTATATTATGCTGACAGCACTACTGTAGGAAATGAAAATTTAGATCCTGAGTCAGCATCTAATATGGAGTTTGGTATAAAATATTCTAAAAAATCATTAATTTTTAATGGNTCGTTATTTAGAAGAAACTCAAAAAATTTGATTGACTATGTAAAAGAATTTGAAGAAGATTTGTGGCAAGCTAGAAATATTTTAGCTCTTGAAACTTTAGGGTTTGAATTAGATTTTGGAATAAATTTTNAATTTATTAAAACATTTCATGAATTAAATATAGGATATACATTTATTGATGANAGTGATCCAAAAGCAATTTTTAATTTTTCTAAATATTCTATTAATTCATTTAAGAATAATTATATTTTTTTAATAACNAGTAAATTAAGTAAGAGAATTAGTTCAACTATTAACTTTAAAAATTCNGAGAGGTCAAANTATGTAAGTTATAATGTTTTAGATATTGGAGTTAAATGGCAAAATCCAAAATGGACTTTTTCAATTTTAGCAAATAATATTTTAAATGAAGAATATTATGAAACTAATTTAATCCCTATGCCTAAGGCAAATGTTAATTTAAGCGCTAATTATATTTTTTAAATTTAGCATTTAAAGAATCTATAATTAAGTCATATTCCCATCCTTTTGAATATAGAATTGAAAGAATTTTTTTTTTACGATAAATNTTTTTTAAGTAATTATATTTTAAATTTANCTTGTTNAATATNANATTAAATGATTTTGAATATTCATCTTTATCTATTTCANCTATNGCCTTNTTTATATTCCAGGAGCTAATATTTTGNTGTTTAAGTTTGTTTATTATTTTNATTTTACCCCAATTTTTTATTCTAAATTTACCCNTTGCATATGCAATAGCNTAACGAGTTTCGTTTAAAAAATTTTCTGTAATTAATTTAGCAACGATTTTNTCAGTTTCATTTTTAGAAATATTGCTTTTGGAAATTTTTAGTAATACTTCTTTATGAGATCTTTCTTGATATGAACAATAAAGTGAAATTTTTTTATATATATTTTCAGTTGATTTTTTCATTTAAAGAAAAATAAAAGTATGAAATAAAAAAAGCGGATGCAAAAATACATCCGCTTTTAATTTAAAAATAAATTATTTTTTTTTCGGTATCATAAAATTTATAATTTAAATAATTATATGAGTCTCGGGGAATAATTCTAACCCTTCTTTTATATTTAATAAACCATTGAGTCCGTATTGATGGGAACCCTTGGCTTAAATATGCAGCAATAAAAGGATGNATATGTAAACATATTTTTCTTTTTTCATGCTGTTTATTATTAACAATTTTGTTAATATCTGCGTTGATTTTNTCAATTAAAACAATAGGTGCTTCAACTTCATTATTTATATTTGGATTAGGNTCTTTNGTTTTGATATTAATCTCTGATCGAACTCTTTGACGAGTAATTTGAATTAAACCAAATTTACTTGGNGGTAAAATTTTGTGTTTAGTTTTGTCATTACTCATTTCTTTTTTTAAATGATCAAAAAGCTTTTTCCTATTTTCGTTTGATAACAAATCTATAAAGTCAACAACGATAATACCNCCCATATCTCTCAACCTTAATTGTCTAGCAATTTCAGTAGCCGCAATAATATTGACNTCTAANGCAGTGTCCTCTTGAGTTTTTTGTTTACTTGATCTATTACCGCTATTAACATCTATNACATGTAATGCTTCAGTATGCTCAATAACTAAATATGCTCCTTTTTGCATTGAAACGGTTTTACCAAAAGANGATTTTATTTGACGTTCAATACCAAAATTTTCATAGATAGGGATGATATTTTTATAAAACTTTACTATGTTGGCTTTNTTTGGAGCAATTAAACTTATGTATTCTTTAATCTCTTCAAAAAGCTCAAAGTCGTTAACATGAATGCCAGTAAAAGAATCATCAAAAACGTCTCTTAAAATTGATGATGATCTATTAATTTCACTCAAAACTTTAGATGGGAATTTATTAANCTTACGAATTCGATTNAAAAGATTTCTCCATCTTGACACNAATTGTTGAAGATCACTNTCAAGNTCTGCAACTTTTTTATTNGATGCAACAGTTCTAATTATAACACCAAAACCTTTAGGAGTAATACTTTGAACTAATCTCTTTAATCTTTCTTTTTCATTTGAATCTTCAATTTTTTGAGAAATAGAAATTCTNTCAGAAAAAGGTAAAAGAACCATAAATCTTCCTGCCAATGACAATTCAGCACTTAANCTAGGTCCTTTTGTAGAAATTGGTTCTTTGACAACTTGAACTAAAATGTGTTGATTTGGATTTAAAACATCAGCAATAATTCCAGATTTGTCAATTGTTTTTTCAAAACGAAAGTTCTTTAATAAATAATTATTTGATTTACCTGAATTTACAAGTTTAATATACTTAATTAATGATAAGAATTTTGGGCCTAAATCATGATAATGTAAAAAACCATCTTTATCATGGCCTACATTTATGAAAGCCGCATTCAAACCNGGGATCGTTTTCCTTACTTTTGCAAATAAAATGTCCCCTACAGAAAATTTATTATTTTCTATTTCTTTATTTAANTCAATTAACTTACCATCTTTAAGTAATGCAAAATCAACCGCAGAGGAATTTGATCTAACTATTAGTTCTTTATTCACTCTGATAAATTTTANG
This sequence comes from Flavobacteriaceae bacterium TMED220, assembly GCA_002169155.2. Classification (GTDB taxonomy): domain Bacteria; phylum Bacteroidota; class Bacteroidia; order Flavobacteriales; family Flavobacteriaceae; genus TMED220. The sequence continues at coordinate 15,013 of NHJR02000023.1, read as the reverse complement.
TTGTANTTACTACAACTGATTAAACAATAATTTTTTCAGGATATACCTGAGAAACTTTTNNNAAAAGTTTCATGTCAATGAACGTAGGAGTTTTTAAGTGATTCCAAACACTATTTTTTCTTGTGACGGTTAGCTCTTCTTCTTTTTTTACGCTTGTGGGTTGCAACCTTATGTCTTTTCCTTTTTTTACCGCTTGGCATATTTAAAACATCTTAAGTTTTGTAAGTTATTTAATTGGTACTTTAGATTTTACACTTTTAACAAAAGTTTTAGAGGGCTTGAATGCNGGAACATTNTGAGGTGGAATTCTAACAGCAGTATTTTTTGAAATATTTCTTCCTATTTTTTCAGCACGCTTTTTAATAATGAANCTTCCAAAGCCTCTAAGATATACATTATTTCCCTTTTCAAGAGATGACTTAATTTCTAACATAAATTTTTCAACTGTTGTTTGGACGTCCAGCTTATCCATTCCAAGTTCGTCACAAATATTTGATACAATTTCAGCTTTTGTCATTTATCTAATTTTAATTCAAACGTTAATAATTTTGAAGGCAAGCAAATATATAAATTAATATTATTATTATCCTAATTCTTTAATATTTAAAATATTAAGAAAAAATGATCACTTATATTTGCTAACATAATGTGGGCAAAAAAGTTAATTAAATGGTATCATAAAAATAAAAGAGATTTACCTTGGAGAAAAAATCCTCACCCATACAACATATGGTTATCAGAGATTATTTTACAACAAACTACAGTTTCTCAAGGAACCCCATATTATTTGAAATTTATTAAAAAATACCCAACAATTTTTGATCTGTCAAAAGCACGTGAAAATGAAGTATTAAAGATTTGGCAAGGTTTGGGGTATTATACTAGAGCCGTTAATTTACTTAAAACAGCCAGATACATTTCTAAATACCGTAATGGAATTTTCCCAGATAAGATTGATGAATTAAAAAAACTGAAGGGAATTGGAGATTATACTGCTAGCGCAATTGCATCAATTTCATATAAAGTCCCCACATCTGTCGTAGATGGTAATGTATATAGATTAATTTCAAGATTTTTTGGGTTATTTACACCAATTAACTCTTCAAAAGCATATAAAGAATTTAAAAAAAGAGCGGATAAATTAATGATAAATTATGACCCCTCTGATTTTAATCAAGCAATGATGGAATTTGGTTCGATTCAATGCAAATCAAAAAATCCAATTTGTAAAAATTGTATTTTTATTAAAGACTGTTATGCATTTAATAATAAATGCATACACAGTTTACCAGTAAAAAATAAATTAAAAAAAATTAAGACGAGATATTTTAATTATATAATTGTTCAAGATCTCAATGGAAATTTTATAATTAATCAAAGGACAAGAAAAGATATTTGGAATAAACTTTATCAATTCCCACTTATTGAAAGTGATGAAAACCTTGAATTAGAGAGTTTGGTATCTAATAAATTTCTATTTGAATTATATAGTGGGGAGTTGAAAAATTTAAAAAAAATTAATTCTAAACCCATAATACATAGACTTTCTCACCAGAAAATTAACATCACATTTTGGAAGCTAAATGTTTTGAAATTAACTGATTATGGTATTAAGGTGAAAAATCTAAAAAATTTTCCAGTACCAATTATTTTAGAAAAATTTTTTAATTCAAAAGCGAATTTTGAAAGCTGAATTTTTATATTTGATTAATTATAAAATTAATTAAATGGCTGGNACANTAAATAAAGTTATGTTAATTGGACATCTAGGNGATGAAGTTAAGATGCATCATTTTGANGGAGGCGGTAGTATTGCAAGAATTTCNCTTGCTACAAATGAGAGCTATACAAACAAAAATTCGGGTGAAAANATTAATAATACNGAATGGCATAATTTGGTTGCCAAAAATAAAGTAGCTGAAATATTTGAAAAATATTTATCTAAAGGAGATAAGATATATGTTGAGGGTAGAATTAAATCTAGGAAATGGCAAAATGAAAGTGGAGAGGATAGGTATACAACTGAGATAATTGTTAATGAGTTTACTTTTTTATCAAATAAAAAAGATGATACNAGATTGTCCTCAGANGNCACAAATACTCAAATCGANAAATCATCTGAAAATATTAATGATTTACCTTTTTAATTTAAATAATTAAGATTGGGANTAGATNTTTTTAATTTGTCANTTTCTTTTATANTAATTGAGCTGTCACCTTTAGTATTGGTTAAAATAACCATAACTTTAGTTTTACTTTTTTTTTCAGCTATGCTTTCAGGAGCTGAAGTTGCTTTATTTTCATTAAAGCCCTCATCTTTGGAATCAGATAAAAATGANTTTGATAAAACAAAAGAGTTAATTCAAAGATTATTAAAATCTCCCAAAAGACTTTTAGCNACAATTTTAGTAACAATAAACTTTATTAATATTGGTATTGTTTTACTATTTGCATCTTTAACAGATGTATTTTTGAGTGGTATAAACAGCAGTATACTTAAATTATTTCTTGAGATTGGATTTATTACAATAATTATACTTTTCTTCGGGGAAATTTTACCTAAAATTTATGCTAATAGAAATAGTTTAATTTTTTCCAAAATTGTAGCATACCCACTTTTTTATTTAGATAAATACATATTATGGTTTATAACTAAGCCTATGAGTAAAATAACTGTATTTATTGAAAATAGATTTGGGAATAAATCAAATTCTTTTACAGTTGGAGAGCTTTCAAAAGCTCTTGAATATACTGAACAAAAAGATACTACTAAACAAGAAGATAAAATATTAAAAGGGATAGTTTCATTTGGAAACACTGACACCAAGCAAGTGATGTGTCCAAGAATTGATGTTTTTGCTTTATCTGAAAAATTAACTCTTGATGAAATTTTACCAAAAATAATAAAGGCAGGGTATTCTAGGATCCCTGTTTATGGCGAAAAAATTGATGCTATTTTAGGTATTTTATATGTTAAGGATTTAATGCCAAAAATTAATATTTCGTCATTTTCATGGCAAAAATTAATTAGAGAACCATATTATGTACCTGAAAATAAAAAGCTGGACGATCTTTTTAAAGAATTTCAAATAAAAAAAATACACATGGCAATTGTTGTTGACGAGTATGGTGGGACGTCTGGTATAATTACTTTAGAGGACATAATAGAGGAGATTGTTGGAGATATAAGTGATGAATTTGATGATCAAGAATTTGAATATACAAGAATTGATGAAAATAATCTATTAGTTGATGCTAAAATGAATCTTAAAGATTTTTATAGATTGATAAAACTTGACTCGACAGAAATATTTGAAAAATATAAAGGTGAATCTGAAACCCTAGCTGGATTTTTACTTGAGATAGTTCAGTCATTTCCTAAAGTTGGGCAAAAGATTTATTTTGAGAAGTATATTTTTAAAATTGAATATATTGAACAAAGAAGGATAAAAAAAATTAAAGTAACTACTCCATAATTTATATGATAAATAGGTTTTTTTTTATTTTTCTTATAATTTCTACACAAATCTCATGTTATGAAAATAACTTACCAAAACCAAAGGGTTTTCTTAATTTGGAATACCCTATACCAGAGTATATTGAGAAATCAAATTCATGTGGTTTTACATTTGAAATAAATAAAAGGGCATTAATAGAAAATCAGTCAAAGGAATGTTGGAATAAAATTATATATCCTAATATGAAAGCAACAATTTACTTGTCTTATTTTAAAGTCAAAAATAATATTAATTCCTTAATAGAGGACGCATATCAAATGCCAATGAAGCATGTCAACAGAGCAATAGAGATTCCAGAAAAAACATATTATGATGAAAAAAATAAAACCTTTGGATCTTTATTCAGAGTAGAGGGAAATGCTGCATCACAACTTCAATTTTTTTTAACTGATAGCATAAGTAATTTCTTAGTTGGATCTTTATATTTTTANTCAAAACCTAATTATGATTCATTAATGCCAGCAGCGAGGTATATTGAAAATGACATGCTTCATCTGATGGAAACTTTAAATTGGAAAAAATGAANAAATAAAAAATTAAAATTGAAAATGAAGACAATTAAAGACCTTATTGATTTAATTACTTTAAAAAAAATATCTAAAAATATTTTTGAAGGAGGTAATTATTTAACTCCATGGGGAAGAGTTTTTGGAGGGCAAGTTCTTGCACAATCTTTGTATGCTGCTTATCAAACCGTCCCAATTGACAGGTTTGCTCATTCAATGCATGGTTATTTTATTTTAGCTGGTGATATAAATTTACCAGTAAGGTATGAGGTAGATGTTCTAAGAGACGGAGGGAGTTTTACTACTAGAAGGGTAGTAGCATATCAGAAGGATAAAGCTATTTTTAATATGGCCGCTTCTTTTCAGTTAAATCAAAAAGGTGTTGATCATCAAATTAGTATTCCTAGTGTATTAACTCCTGAAATTTTACTTACTGATCTTCANCAAATTCAAAATTATAAAGATGAAGCACCCAATATTTATGAAATGATTAAAGCTATTCATCCTGTAATATTTGAAATGAAGCCAGTTGAAAATATTGCCTCAAGAATGATTAAAGATTCAATTCCTTATAGTAATATTTGGTTTAAAACTAAGGAGAAAATTGAATTAGATTTAAAAACACAACATCAATTATTAGCCTATGCCTCTGATTATGGATTATTACTAACATCTACTTTACCCCATAGAGAGAGATTTAATAAAAGTAATATTTTATCTGCAAGTTTGGATCATTCTTTATGGTTTCATAGGGCATTCAAAATAGATGACTGGTTACTTTATTCAATGGATAGTCCAAGTGCATCAAATTCAAGAGGTTTTTCTAGAGGTAGTATTTTTAATAGGCAAGGGATTTTAGTTGCCTCAGTGGCTCAGGAGGGCTTAATTAGGGAATTGATTATACCATAATTTAAATTCCATCTAAAACAGTCCTGAACCCAGCATGAATCGAACTTGTATCTGGACTAGTTTTCATTCTCATAGCATTTCTATATCCACTGCAATAAGAGTCATTACACAAAAAACTACCGCCTCTCATTACTTTTTTAGGGATATAGGGTTCATTTGGATCAAAACTTTTTTCTGGACCCTTTGGATTGTCTGCAATTTGATTTTCAAATAACTTGTAATAATCATGTCTATACCAGTCTGAACACCATTCCCAAACATTGCCAGCTATATCATAAAGGCCATAACCGTTGGGATTATAATTTTTAACTGGAGCTAAAAATTCAAAATTATCTTTAATTGTGTTTTTATATGGGAAATTTCCATCCCAAGTATTAGCATTGATAACAGTTGAATTAATTTTTTGATTTCCCCATGAATAAATAGAATGTTCCATCCCTCCTCTTGACGCATATTCCCATTCAGCTTCCGATGGAAGTCTTTTGCCTGACCATTTACAATAAGCTATAGCATCATCCCAACTGACATGTACAACTGGAAAGTTTCCTTTACCTTCAATAGTACTTCCTTCCCCCCAAGGCTGTCTCCAATTTACATTTTTAGTCCATTTCCACCATTGTGAATAATCATTTAAATTTACGGGACCATCAGTATAACTAAATAAAAGTGATGAGGGTACNAGTAAGCTGTCGTTTGGTTTAGGTGTTCCAGGAGGCAAAGTTTTTTTAATCACTTCCCAATCAATTTTNCTTTCNGCAGTAGTAATATATCCAGTTGCATTTACAAATTTCTCAAATTGTGAATTAGTAACTTCAGTTTCATCCATCCAAAAGGAGTTAACTTTTACTTCATGTTGAGGGAATTCGTCAATGAATCCATCTTTATTATTACTTCCCATTTTGAATGTTCCCCCTGGAATAAAGACCATACCTTTTAATAAAAGAGAATCTTCTTTGGATAATATTTTTACTTTAGATACATCTGATTTATGGTTTTTGGATTTAACCGTTGTTTCACAAGAAATCAGAATAACTAATAAAAATTTTAATAAAATAATAGTTTTGATTTTCATACTTGGATATAATCCTTGTTTAATTTTTTTGAATATAAAAAATTAATTAAATTTTTATATTATTTTTCAAATTAAATATTAAAGTCTTTTGTAATTTTAACAATATATAATTTTATAATGAAATATTTTTTTTTGCTTTTTTTATCAATTAGCTTAAGTTTCTCTCAAGACTTAACAGATAAAAAATTAGATTTAGTTATTGTTTCTAATATTCCATATAAATATGCAAAAGACGATTTGACAAGGTTTAAAGTAAGTTTTGAAGTTCAACAATGGGCAGTGGAAATTTTAAAATTGGCTCTCAAAGAAATTAAGGAAAATCCTATCAACAAGGACTCATTTATTATTAATTTTAAAATATATAACGAAGAAAGAAATAGAATAATTAAAATACCAATTAAAGTTGAGGATAAATTTGTTTTGGCTTTTAAAACTGAAAAAGGTTTNAATGAAAAATATTACGACTTTATGAANAATACTTATCAATGGATTCTTAGATCTATNTNACAAAAAATTATTTAATTTTTTTAAANGTAAANCCTTTATTTTTTTTTAAAAAAGANAATGNATCTTCTTTNGATGGNATAGATGTTTGNGCNCCTTTAANGGTGACCGACANACAAGANGCTGCATGNGAAAAAAGAATAGCTTCAGTTAGACTTGAACCATTAATAATNCCTTGNGCTANATAACCATTAAATACATCTCCAGCTGCAGTNGTATCAATTGCATTAATTTTCGGGACTTTAAATATATAAGTTGATTTTTTTGTGCACCAAACGCTACCATTTTTACCTAAAGTTATTATGCAGTTTTGTACTCCTTTAGAAACTATTTTTTTCCCTGCTAAGACTGCAGATTCTTGATCAGTTACCCTAATATTGGTTAATATCTCAGACTCACTTTCATTAGGGGTTATCATCCAAATATTTTTTAGAATATTTTCACTTAATTCTAAAGCAGGTGCAGGATTAACAATTAACTTAATTTTTTTGAGATTACAAAAGTTAATTATTTTTTTAACTGTATCAAATGGTATTTCAAATTGTATTAAAACTAATTTTGCTTTTTCAATTTCTGAAAGGAAAGGTTCAATTTTTTTGAAACTTAGAGTACCATTTGAACCAGAAGCAACTGCAATTGAATTTTCACCTTTTTTTGAAACAAATATGTGAGCTACACCAGAGGGCTTAAATTTATCTGTTAAAATATATTTCCCAGGAAGATTTTCTTTTTTAAAATGTTTTTTTAATTCATCTCCAAAACNGTCATTTCCAAGTTGTGTAATAAATTTGGTGTCAGCTCCAGCTCTTTTTGANGAAACAGCTTGATTGGCACCTTTACCACCAAAAATTACAGTTGATTCAGCACCAACGACTGTTTCACCAATTTTTGGTATATGGTTCATATACAATACTAAGTCAGTGTTAGAACTTCCAATAACAAATAGNCTCATAATAAATAATATTAAACTAGTCTAGCTATNATTATAGTTCCAAGACCAGATAAAAATAGTAAAAACATAAGGGGGATTAACCAAAAATTTTGTTTAGGTAAATCTTTAAATTCTCTCCAAATAAAAACGCCCCATATAGCAGCAACCATAGTTGCTCCTTGTCCAAGACCNTATGCAATTGCAGGACCTGCCTGTTCAGAGGCAATTATATTAAAAGACATTCCAATACCCCATATTACTCCACCTAAAATACCAATTAAATGTAGCTTAGTCGTTCCAAGAGTTAAATATTCTTTATAATTAGTTTTGTCTCCTGAAATGGGTTTATACATATTATATGTATTAAATAAAAAACTAGAAATTAAAATTCCAAAAGAAAATATTACCAAAGCAGTGTATGGAGTAATTTTTTCTGCTTCAGGATTAATGAAATCCGAAACCATTGATTCGGCTACGTATTTGTAGAAAAAGCCCATGGCTATTCCTGCAGTAACAGAAATTAAGATGCCTTTTAGAGGTTTTTCATTAGAGTTCTGAAGAATTTTTTTATAGGCAATACCGTCAATAATTATAGCAANAGTAACTAATAAAACTCCAATAAATAAAATAACTGGATCTCCCTCTGGTTGGTTTATGTAGTTAGTAAAAACTCCTAAAACTAAAGCTATCCCAATTCCAATTGGAAAAGCAATTGCCATTCCAGCTATCTCAATTGCAATAACTAATAGTAAATTTGCAAAATTAAAAATAACACCTCCAATTAGTGCGGAAATAATTGACGCTGAATTTGCTTGTTGAATATCGTCAACAAAAGATCTTCCATTTTCTCCAAATGAACCTAAAGAAAAAGCCAAAAAAATTGTAATTATAACTATTCCAAAAACATAATCCCAATAGAAAAGTTGAAAAGGCCATTTTTTACTTGATAATTTTTGGGTGTTTGCCCAAGAACCCCAGCATATCATTGTAATAAANCAAAATAAAACTGCGATAGTATAGCTTTCTATAGTAAACATTTTTTATTATTTGGTTTATTTAAAATTAAAANCACAGTAATATATAAATTTTTTTANAGAAATATTTTTTTGAAAAATTATATTTTAAAAATGGAATTCATTAAAACCCATTTTTCCCCTTCTTCAGCAAAAGGAAGGGCTTTTTGATATTTCCACATCAAATTTTCCCATTCTTGAACTTTTGGATTATTTTGATCCAATTTTTTCTTTGATTCTAATGTGAAATCATCTGAAACTTCAGCTATCATAAAAAGACGATTAGACACATTGTAAATTTCCATTGAATTAATTCCTGAATTTCTTATACTCTGGATGATTTCAGGCCAAACTTTTTTATGATAATCTATATATTCAGATATTAAATGTTTATTATTTTTAAGATCTAAAGTGAAACAATACCTTTTNTTTTTCATTAATTTATTTTTTTTGAAGTATATTTTCCAAATAAGATAACAATGATAAANCANATTAAAGGCAGAATAAATGAAAAATTAATTTCTGATACNCCAAGAATTTTAANNTCATTTACTGCATACCCTCCAATATCAATAATATTNCCTTGAAGTTTGGGCATTAAAGCTCCNCCAACAATTGCCATTACAAGTCCAGCAGCTCCAATTTTAGAAACATTTTCATTTAAGTCTTGTAAGGCAATCCCATAGATGGTNGGAAACATTACAGACATAAAAAAAGAAGTAANNACTAATGAATAAAGCCCTAGAATATTTTGAGCTAAAATTGTTATTAAAATCGTTAATGANGAAAAAGAAGCAAAAANCANCAACAATGATCCGGCNTTAATAGTTTTAAGCAAATAAGTCCCTAAAATTCTACCAAAGAAAAATAGTATAAATGCAATAAATTGATAATTAGATGCTTTTTGACTAGAAATATCCAGGGCTTCAGCATATTGGTAGATATATGTCCAACACATTATTTGAGCTCCTACATAAAAAAGCTGACTGATTACACCGAAAATATAACTTTTATTTTTTAATAAAATTTTAAATGTTTTTTGAATGGATTCAATTTCAGTTCTATCTTTCCCCTCAGGCATTTTATATAAGGCAATTAAAATAAAAAATAAAATTATAACAAGACCAAGTATCACATATGGGTTTCTAATAACCATCAGGTCAGAAGTTTTTATAATAATTTTTTGGGCATCATCTAGAAGCTGATAATTATCAATATTATCAGACTGCAATTTTTTTAATATAAATTGTTGAGCAACAAAGAGACCTGCAATACTTCCAACAGGATTGAAAATTTGAGCTAGATTTAGTCTTTGAGTAGCAGTTTCTTTTTTCCCCATAGACAATATGTATGGATTAGCGGTAGTTTCAAGAAAAGCAAGTCCAAAAGTCAATATGTATAGCCCTAAACAGAAAAACCAAAATTGTTCAGTTATGGCAGCAGGATAGAACAGAATTGCACCCAAGGCATAAAGAAAAAGACCAATAAGTATTCCTGTTTTGTATGAGAATTTCCTTACAAAAAAAGCCGCTGGAAGAGCCATACAAAAATATCCTCCATAAAAAGCCATTTGAACCCATGCTGCTTGAGAATTAGATAACTCCAAGACTTTTTTAAATGCCTGTACCATTGGATCAGTGACTGAATTGGCAAAACCCCATAAAGCAAACATTGATGTAATTAATATAAAAGGAATGATTAATTTCTTGGGAACAATTTTTTCAGTCATTTATTTTAGGAATTAATTGTTCTGTCAAGGTGAGAGTAGCCCCCATCAACAAAAATTATTTGGCCAGTNGTATGACTTGATTTATTTGATAATAGAAAAATCACCATATTTGAAATTTCTTCAACAGTTGTCATTCTTTTTCCTAATGGAATTTTTTGGGAAATTTCATTTATTTTTTCTTTTGGATTTTTGAATGTTTTTATCCATTTTTCGTAAAGGGGAGTATAACACTCAGCAACTATTACTTCATTAACTCTAATTTCTTCATTAATTAATTCAACTGCCCATTCTCTTGTAAGTGCGTTTCTTGCCCCACAAGCTGCGGCATATCCAGAGGTTCCTCCTTGTCCAGTATATGAGACTTTTGATCCAATATTTACAATACTACCTTTACTTTTTTTTAAACCTGGTAAAGCAAGTTTAGCCATTTGGAAATAGTGGGTGACATTTTTATTGATTGAATCTATAAACTGTTTCGAAGTTCCATTTTTTAATCCTATGCCATCGTTAATACCTGCGTTATTTACCAAACCATCTATTTGTCCGTATTTTTTATAAATAAAGTCAATTGCTTTTTCACATTCTTTAGAATCTGTTAACTCTGCAAATGCATAATCAGCTTTTAATTTTAGATCTTTGATCACTTTCATTATGGAATTAATAGATTTTTTATTTCTTCCAATGATTATAGGGATTGCTTTTTCTTTAGATAAAGCTAGTGTTATTCCTCCTCCAATACCTTTAGATCCTCCTGTAACAATAATAACTTTATCTTTTAAATTTAAATCCATATTTATATGTTTAAATTATATATTTTAATTGCATTTTCTGACCAGTATTTCTTATTAGATTTTATTGGAAAATAGTATTCTGCAAGATTTTTTACTTTCGAATAATTACCTGCCAATAGACAGACTGGCCAATCAGAACCATAAAGTAATCTATCTTCACCAAAAACTTTTTGAACAGTTTCAATATATGGTTTGAAGTCTTTAATTTTCCATTTTTCCCAATTAGCTTCAGTTATCATCCCAGAAATTTTACATGAAACATTTTTAAACACCGATAGTTCACTAATTTTTTCTTTCCATTGATTAATTTTTTTTTCTCTAATCAATGGTTTTCCAAGATGGTCTAATACAAAAGTTTGTTTTGGAAATTTTTCAACAAATTTAATGACTTCATCCAACTGGTTAGGATAAACTAAAATATCATAGGTCAAATTGTAAGAATTTAATTTTGAAACTCCATTCAAAAAATCAGGGTTTAATAAAAAACCAGACTTTTCAGATTGGACAATATGCCGGATACCTTTNAGTGCTTTGTTTTTTGAAAACTTATTTAATACAGATTCAATTTCAGGAGACTTTAAATCTACCCATCCAACAACTCCTTTGATAAAATTATTTTCTTCTGAAAGTCTAATTAATGATTCAGTTTCATTTTCAGTTTGTTCAACTTGAACGGAAATACATCCATCAACTTTATTTTTTTTTAATTCGGTGTTTAAATCATTTGGGTAAAAATTTTTTTTAAGCACATTCATTTCATCTGTAATCCAAGTGTTTCTTTCTGAATTAAAATTCCAAAAATGTTGATGAGAATCAATTATCATTTTTATAGGATTTAACTTTTTGTTTNGAAACACCAAGNCCTTCAACTGAGAGTTCCATAATATCATTATTTTTTAAAAATTTTGGCGGATCAAAACCAAGTCCGACACCAGAGGGAGTGCCAGTAGAAATTATGTCTCCAGGGAGTAATGTCATAAACTGACTTATATAACTTACTACTTCATTTATTTTAAATATAAAATCTGAAGTATTACTTTTTTGCATTATTTCTCCATTTAATTTTAACCAAAGATTAAGATTATTGGCATTTTTGATTTCATCTTTTGTTACTAAGTATGGNCCNAGGGGAGCAAAAGTATCACAACTTTTGCCCTTTACCCATTGACCCTCTCGTTCTAATTGAAATGAGCGTTCACTTATGTCATTATGTAAAACATACCCAAAAATATGATCTTTGACTTGACNTGNATCAATATATGAAGCTTTCTTCCCAATTACTAAAGCCAATTCAACTTCCCAATCTGTTTTATCACTATTTTTTGGAATAATAACATCATCATAAGGGCCAATAATGGAAGTAGTAGATTTAAAAAATAATACAGGTTCTTTAGGAACAGCCATACCACTCTCATTAGCATGTTTGGAGTAATTTAGACCAACACAAATAATTTTTGATGGTCTTACAAGTGGAGGACCTAATCTTGTTTTATTGCTTATTTTAGGACAAGAATCGATGTTAATTGACAACCATTTTTTTAATTTTTCTAGATCATTGTTTTCAAAAAACGATTCATTATAGTCATTAATAAAAGCAGACACATCGATAGAAGTGGAATCATCAATTTTAATTCCAGGAAGTTCTTTACCCTTTGGACCGAATCTAATTAATTTCATTTATTTAATTATTTAATTTAATAAAACCTCCATCTATTGGAAAATCAGTACCAGTAATAAATGAAGACTCGTCAGAACATAAATATAATGCTAAATCAGCAATTTCTTTTGGAGNACCCATTCTTCCAATAGGCTGAGAATTTGATAGTTTTTCAAAAACTTCAGCCTCTTTTCCNGGGAAATGTTGCTTTAAAAATTTATNAACAAAAGGAGTATGCACTCTTGCTGGTGAAATAGAATTGCATCTAATACCATGATCAATATAATCCTTTGCCACAGACAAGGTCATAGACAAAACTGCCCCTTTAGTCATAGAATAAGCAAAACGATCTGAAATACCAACCGATCCAGCTATTGACGCAAGATTTATAATGATACCAGATTTATTTTTTTTCATTTTTGGAATACAAGCTTTTATACAGTTATATATTCCTTTGATATTTATAGAATATAAGTTGTCCAATGACTCTTCATTAACAGATTCTATAGACCCAATGTGAGAAATTCCTGCACAATTTATTAANACATCTANTGAATGGGTTTTAGAAATTTTCTTGATAGTTGNAAAAACTTTAGATTGATTAGCAACNTCACATAAATACCCTTCAGATATCGATCCATTTTTTTTTACCTCACCAACAGTCTTAAGAATTTCTTTTTTATTTAAATCAAGAATGATAATTTTTGCTCCTTGTTCTGCAGTGGCTAATCCTATTGCTTTTCCAATTCCACTTGCACCTCCAGTTATAATTATTGTTTTATTTTCTAAATTAAATTTTTTTTTCATGGAAAGTTTTATTCAATTACAGAAAACTTATATATACAAATTGAATAATATTCTTCACCAGGATTCAATTCAGTTGAAGGGAAATTTTCATTGTTTGGGCTATCCGGGAAATGTTGAGTTTCAAGACAAAAAGCAGTTCGGTAATTATAAGTTTTATTGTTTTTACCTTTAACACTTCCGTCTAAAAAATTACCTCCATAAAATTGTAATCCAGGTTCGTTTGTATATACCTCCATAACTCTTTTAGATTCAGGTTCAATAACTTTAGCAGCAAAACTTATATCATCATTTTTTTTATTTAATACATAATTATGATCATACCCTTGTCCAAAACTTAATTGATCATTTTTAACTTTGACATCACTGCCAATAGGTTTTAGTTTGGAAAAATCAAACGGAGTATTTTTCACGGGTTTAATTTGGCCAGTTGGTATCAAGTTTTTATTTACTGGAGTATAATTAGAAGCATTTATTTCGAGTAAATGGTCATTAATTGATCCATTTCCAGCACCTTTTAAATTGAAAAAAGAGTGATGAGTTAAATTAACTATTGTTTTTTGATCAGTATATGCCCAATATTGAATTTTCAGTTCATTTTTTTCAGTCAATTTATATGTGACTTTAACATCTAAATTTCCAGGATATCCCTCCTCTAAATGATATGACCTGTAGGTTAAAGTAATCGAATTATTTGTTTGATTTTGAATTTTCCAAATTACAGAATCAAATCCAATTTCACCTCCATGTAGATGGTTTGGGNCGTTGTTTTTTTTTAATTTATACTCAATATTATTTAATTTAAATGAGCCATTATTTATTCTATTTGCATAACGNCCAACAATGCAACCAAAATATTTTTCACTAGTATTCATGTACTCGTCAATNGTATCAAACCCNAATACAATATCATCAAAATTATTATTTTTATCAGGNGTCNATAATGAAACAACCCTTCCCCCATAATTAGTTATTTTAACTTTGATGCCTCTTGAATTTGTTAGNGTAATAAATTTGATTTTAGTATTATCGGAATTTTCAAACCTATTTTCAGATGATATCCCTTTAGATGATATAGTCATAAACAATAATAGTAAAAATATTTTTTTAAAAGACATTTAAATTTTCATTTTATTTTGAAAAACTAAAAGTTCTAATTTAATCTAATATTTTTTATTTTTGTAAAAAAATATTAATAATGAGTAGACACCTTTCATTAAGATCAGGAAATCCGGTATTGTCTCAAAAAACATTTTCTTCATTGTCTCAGTCTGGTATTGAAGAAAAAATGACAATGAACGGGACGGTAAATAAAACACTTATTTCTTTGTTTTTACTAGTTGGATCTGGGTATTACATGTTTAATCAACCTAGTATGGGTATTTTAGCTTTTTGCGGCATTGCTGCATTTATTGTTGCTATTGTGACTGTATTTAAAAAAACTTGGGCTCCAATAACTGTTCCACTGTATGCAATTCTTGAAGGGGCGGCTCTTGGTGGAATATCTTTTTTGTATAATTCTGCATATGAAGGGATTGTATCTCAAGCAATACAACTTACAATTGGAATTTTACTATCA